>NZ_BAAGTX010000007.1:0-157914 GCF_054781695.1 Thalassiella azotivora | reverse complement strand
TCCGGCCGCCGCCGGCCCGGCGACCCCGCCGGCCCCCTCGGCCCCCGCGGCGCCGGCCGCCCCGGCGGCCCGTGACGCCAAGCCCACCGTGCCGTCGCCCACCCCGCCCGGGGACGACGCCCCGGCCGCTCCGAGCGGCCGGACCGGGGGCCTGTTCTCCGGCTTCCGGGCCCGTCGCCCCGGCGACGACGCCCCCGAGGCGCCGACCCAGGACGGCCCGGAGGCCTCGGCGGCCGACGGTGCCGACGGTGCCGACGGCGCCGGGGAGACCCGGTCGCCGGAGCCGTCGGACGGTCCGGCGGTCGAGGTCCTGGTTCCGGCCGAGGAGGTCGCGCCGACCCCCACGCTCGAGCCCAGCTCCGCCCCGCTGCGCAGCCGCCGCGCCGTCCGCACGGAGGCCTCGCCGGCCGAGGCCGGCCCGTCCGTCGGTGCACCGGCGTCCGAGGTGGCGTCCGAGCCGACGTCCAAGCCGACGTCCGAGCCGACGTCCGGGCAGCCCGCCGCCGAGGCGACTGCCGCGCCGGCCACGGAGAGCGAGCAGGACAGCGACCCGAGCCGGCCCGCCGTCGCCGGGACGGACCGCCCTGCCGCGGACGCCCCCACCGCACCGGTCACCACCTCGGCGCAGGAGCCGCAGGCAAGCGCCCCCGCGCCGGAGCGCACCGCCCCGGCGACGGGCCGGACCCCGGTCGTCAAGGCACCCGCCAACGTCCCCACGCGCTCCGTGCCGGTCGCGTCGTCCGAGGGCGCCTCCACGCCGTCCGCGGAGCTGACCCACCTGGCCCGGACCGCGCCGACCGAGGTCGCACCGCAGGACGCGCAGGCCCCGGCGGCCGACGTCGAGGCCACCCCGGAGGCCGACCAGCCCACCGGGCCCCTGCTCGGCGCCCCCGCGGTGACGATCCTGCCCGGCGGCGGCCAGCGGGGTCGCGGTTTCCTGCGCGGTGGCCGCAAGTCCGCCGAGCCGGTGACCCCGATGACCCGGCGCGAGCTGCGCCGGCTGGAGTCCGGCGCCGGCACGGCCGACCCGGCCCCCGCGCCCGCCGTCGCACCGGTCCCCGCGCCGTCCCGGACCCGGTCGTCCGCACCGGCCCCCGTGCCGGCGGCGTCCCGGCCGTCCGCCCCGGCACCCGCGTCGGTGCGGCCGGCAGGGGCCCAGCCCACCGCGCCGGCCCCGTCCGGACTCGCCGACGTCCCGGCGCAGCGCCCCGCGCCCGCACCGCAGGACGCCCAGCCCGGCCCCTCGCTGCCCCCGCCGTCCCTCTTCGGGACGTCGCCGCAGCCGGAGCCGACCCCCGAACCGGCCATCGCCGACGGCCTGCGTCAGCGCAGCGCGCTGGCGTCGGAGGCCCTGGCCGAGCTCAGCATGCTCTCGTCCTACAGCCCCGCGGCCGTGGAGACGAAGGCGCCGAGCACCCTGAGCCGGCGCACGCCCGCGTCGACCCCGGCAGCCGAGATCTCGGTGCCGCGGCCGACCCCCGGGCCGGCGCGTCGGGCCCGCAACGCCTCGGACGTCCGGAGCATGCTCTCCGGCTTCCAGGCCGGTGTCGCCCGCGGGCGCACCTCGCCGGGCGGTTCACCGAGCGGTGAACCGGCCTCGTCCCCGAAGAGCGACTCGTGACACGGGGAGCACCACCGAACCACCGCTCCACGGCACCACCAGCACCACCAGGACCATCCCGAACCGCCCACCCGCACAGCCCGACCCCGGCGCGCGCCGGAGACCGCACCACCGGAGGAACCACGTGACCACGATGAGCACCGAGGCCGCCAACTTCAACTGGCTGCTCGACAACTTCGTCAAGAGCGTGCCCGACGTCCGCCACACCCTGGTCGTCTCCGCCGACGGGCTGCTGATGGCGATGTCGGACGAGCTCGACCGGACCAGTGGTGACCAGCTCGCCGCGATCGTCTCGGGCATGTCCGCCCTCACCGGCGGCGCCGCCCGCCAGCTGGGTGGCGGCGAGGTCCGCCAGGCGATCGTCGAGATGGACACGCTGTTCATGTTCCTGATGAGCATCTCCGACGGGTCCGTCCTGTCGGTGGTGGCCAGTGCGAGCTGCGACGTCGGCCTGATCGGCTACGAGATGGCTCTCCTGGTCAGCCGCACCGAGAGCACCCTCACCCCCCAGCTCGTGTCCGAGATGCGGTCGCGCCTGCCGCTGCACGGCGCGACCCGGGCTGCGGCGATGGGGTGACGAGATGACTGAGCTGACCCACCGTCCCTTCGCGGACGACGACCACGACGAGGACGACGCCTACACGGTCCGTCCGTACGCCGTGACCGGGGGCCGGACCGCCCCGTCGTCGGACCGCATGCCCGTCGAGGCCCTGGTCCAGGGCCTGGCCAAGCCGGACGTCGGCATGACGCCCGAGCGACGCCAGATCCTCGAGCTCACCGCCACCCAGTACCTGTCGGTGGCCGAGCTGTCCGCACACGTCCGGCTCCCGGTCGGCGTCGTCCGGGTCATCGTGAGCGACCTGTCCGACGAGCAGCTCGTGCGCGTGCACGGCCTCACCCCGAGCTCGGACTTCAACCCCGCGGCCTCCCTCAGCGTCCTGGAGAGTGTTCTCAATGGCATTTCCTCGCTCTGACGTCGCCCCGGCCGCAGCGGCCCCCGGCGACCAGAACCCTGCGGCGGCCCACGGGGTCGCCGGTGGCGGTGCCGTCGAGGCGGCCCCCACCACCGTCAAGATCGTCGTGGCCGGCGGGTTCGCCGTCGGCAAGACGACCTTCATCGGCTCGATCTCCGACATCGAGCCGCTGCGCACCGAGGCCGCGATGACCGAGCACTCGGTCGGCGTCGACGACGCCGGTGGCCAGACCGACCGCAAGACCAGCACCACGGTCGCCATGGACTTCGGCCGCATCGCGCTGCCGGGCAACCTGTGGCTGTACCTGTTCGGCACCCCCGGCCAGGACCGGTTCCTCTTCATGTGGGACGACCTGGTGCGCGGTGCGATCGGTGCGGTCGTCCTCGTGGACACCGAGCGCCTGGAGCAGTGCTTCCCGGCGATCGACTACTTCGAGGCGCGGCAGATCCCGTTCGTCGTGGCGGTCAACTGCTTCGACGGCGTCGCCAAGCACGACCTGGACGCCGTCCGGGAGGCGCTCTGCGTCCCCGAGCACGTCCCGATGATCTACACCGACGCCCGCTCGCGGGCGGCGACCAAGCAGGCGCTGATCACGCTCGTCCAGCTCGCCATGCAGCGGCTGCGCGGCTGACGCCACCTGCGACCCGGCGGACCCCTCCCGCCGGCCCCGGTCCCGGAGCGGCCACCTGACCCCTGGTCGGTGGCCGCTCCGGCACGTCCGGCCCCCCTGACCGCACCTTTCCACCAAGGTGCGGTCGATCGGCCCTCCGGACCCGCACCTTTCCACCAAGGTGCGGTCGATCGGCCCTCCGGACCCGCACCTTTCCACCAAGGTGCGGGTCCGTTGGGGTCAGGAGGCGCAGGTTTCCACCACGGTGCGGTCACGGCGCCCGGGGGAGGGTGGCTGCGCGCTCAAGGACCGCGCCTGGCGGATGCCACCCATTCGCAGGACGCAGGTGTCCGTTTGGCGAGACGCCTCGTGGTCGGGGAACGGACCGAGGGGATCATGTGTTCGCCCTGACGAGGCGTGCGCCCACACCGGTCCCCAGACCCGCGCGCGCCGAGCCCTGCGACACGAGGAGAACCGGTGCGGATCTACGACGACGTCACCCAGCTGGTCGGCAACACCCCGCTGGTCCGGCTGAACCGGGTCACCGGCGACGCCCAGGCCACCGTGCTGGCGAAGCTGGAGTTCTACAACCCGGCCAACAGCGTCAAGGACCGCATCGGCGTCTCGATGATCGAGGCAGCCGAGGCGTCGGGGCAGCTGCAGCCGGGCGGGACGATCGTCGAGGCCACCTCCGGCAACACCGGCATCGCGCTGGCGATGGTGGGTGCCGCGAAGGGCTACCAGGTCGTCCTGACGATGCCCGAGACGATGTCGAAGGAGCGCCGCGCCCTGCTGCGCGCGTTCGGTGCCGAGCTCGTCCTCACCCCGGGCAGCGAGGGCATGAAGGGCGCTGTCGCCAAGGCCGAGGAGATCGGCGAGGAGCGCGGGGCCGTCCTGGTCCGCCAGTTCGCCAACGAGGCCAACCCCGCCGTGCACCGGCGCACCACCGCCGAGGAGATCTGGAACGACACGGACGGCGCCGTGGACGTCGTCGTGTCCGGCATCGGCACCGGCGGCACCATCACCGGCGTCGGCCAGGTCCTCAAGGAGCGCAAGCCCGGTCTGCAGATGGTCGCGGTCGAGCCGGAGGAGTCGCCGATCCTCAACGGCGGCGCCCCCGGGCCGCACAAGATCCAGGGCCTCGGCGCGAACTTCGTCCCCGAGATCCTCGACACCGGCGTCTACGACGAGGTCATCGACGTCAACGCCGAGACCGCCGTGCAGTGGGCCCGCCGCGCCGCGGCCGAGGAGGGCCTGCTCGTCGGCATCTCCTCCGGCGCCGCGATCGCCGCCGCCGTCCAGGTCGCCCAGCGGCCCGAGAACGCCGGCAAGACCATCGTCGTCGTGGTGCCGTCGTTCGGTGAGCGGTACCTGTCCACCGTGCTCTACAGCGACCTCATGGAGTGACGTGCTCTCCCACGCCGACCCCGCACACCGTGCGGACAGCACCGACGGAGCCGACGCCCCCGACGGGCGCCGACCCGACCGTCGGGTGACGCACCAGCCCCCGCGAGCGCCGCACCTGCGTCCCGTGCCGTCCCCGGACGGCGCGCCGGCGCCGGCCCGCGGCTGGCGCGAGGCGCTGCGCGAGGACCTCGAGACGGCCGCCCGTCGCGACCCCGCCGCCAGGTCGCGCGCCGAGCTGCTGCTGGCCTACCCGGGCCTGCACGCGGTCTGGCTGCACCGGCTCGCGCACCGGATGTGGCGGCGTCCGGGTCTGCGGCTGGCGGCGCGCGTCGTCTCGCACGTCAACCGCGCGGTCACGGGCATCGAGATCCACCCCGGGGCGACCATCGGCCGGCGCTTCTTCATCGACCACGGCATGGGCGTCGTCATCGGCGAGACCGCGGAGGTCGGGGACGACGTCATGCTCTACCACGGGGTCACGCTCGGCGGGCGCTCCACCGAGCGCACGAAGCGGCACCCCACGCTGAGGGACGGCGTGCTCGTCGGCGCCGGTGCCCGCATCCTCGGGCCGGTGGTCGTCGGTGAGCAGGCGCAGGTCGGCGCGAACGCCGTCGTGGTGCGCGACGTCCCCGCCGGCGCGGTCGTCGTCGGCGTCCCGGGCCGCGTCGTGCGCAGCGCCCCGCGCCCGCACCCCGACGACATGGTCGACCCGGCGCTCTACATCTGAGCCGGGATCTGACCGGGACGGGTCCCGCCGGTTCGACAGCACCCGACGAGGACGGCACGAGGCCCCCGCCACCCGGAGGTGGCGGGGGCCTCGTGCACCCGGGCTACCCGATCAGAGGTTGGCCTTGCCGGCCGCCTGTGCCTCGGCCGTGGCCTGCGCGCGCCGCTCGTCGCGGTCCTGGCGGATCTCGGCCTTCTTGTCCTCACCGGCCGCCAGCTCCGGCGCGGCGGTGCGGGCCTGGGTCTTGTCCATCGCCTTCAGGGACGGCGCCTGCGCGGCGGCCGCCTCCGGCGTCGGCTGCAGGTCGACGAACTGGCCGGTGACCTCGCCGCGGACGCGGTTGCCCTCGCCGGTCGGCGCGGGGTCGTTGCCCTCGCCGCCCAGGTCGCCGCGGACGATGGTGTCGCTGACCTGGACGCCGCCGGTGCTGTTCGACACGGTCAGGTTGCCGCCGAAGTAGCTCGGGCCGTCGCACTCGCTGAGCACGCCGCCGCCGCCGATCTGCGTGCCGTAGGCGTTGCCGTCGTACAGCGCGTCACCGTCGACCTCGCTCTCGCAGAACACGGCGCCGTACTCCATGCCGGTCACCGTGAGGGTGCGGAACAGGGTGCTGTCGAAGATGTCGGAGTAGTCGCCGCCGGCGACGGAGACCGGGCCGCTCACGTCGGTGCCGTCGAGCACCAGCGCGCCGTTCGTGATGTCCACGCGCTTGCCGATGCTCGCGTCCGAGGTGAAGAGGAACGGGTCGGCGTCGCCGCCCTCCTCGACGTAGGCGCCACCCACCTGGGTGGTCTCCAGGTAGGTGCCGTAGCCCGCGCGGCTGCGCACGTTGCCGCTGACGGTGGTGTTGACGGCGTCGAGGTAGGCGTCGGCCTGGACGACGACGTTGCCGTTGAAGGTGGCGTCGACGGCGACGAGGTCGGCGCCGGCCGCGACGCGCACGTTGCCGTTGACCGTCGTGCCGGTGAGCGTGCAGGACCTGCCTGCGGGGACGACGAGGTCGCCGGGGACCGTGACGGCCCCTCCCTCACCGATGCATCGGGTGACGAGGTCCGCCTGCGCCGGGGCGCCGGTGACGGCGATCCCTCCGGCGACGAGGGCGGCGGTGACCAGGGCAGGAGCAGCTCTCATGGGGTTCCCTCCGAGTACGTAGCCCGGGCGGGTCACCCGAGCACCCCTGGACCCAACCGTGGAGCACCCGTTCGGGTCAATGCCCCGGGAGGGACCGGAGGGTGGCATTTCGGGGTCGGCCGCGTGACCTGCGCCCCACGGGGTTCCGGCCGACCGGCGCACCCGCTACATTCTAAGCGGTCGCTTACCCCTCGACGTCCGGGAGATCTTCGTGAACGACGCCCAGCGCACCGCCATCGTGACCGGGGCCGCCCGCGGCATCGGTGCCGCCACCGCCCGCCGGCTGGCGGCCGACGGGATGGCCGTCGCCGTCCTGGACCTGGTGGAGGACTCCTGCGCCGACGTGGTCCGCGAGATCACCGACGCCGGCGGCCGCGCGATCGCGGTGGGCGCCGACGTCAGCGACGCCGCGCAGGTCGAGGCCGCGGTGGCGCGCGTCGCCGAGGAGCTCGGCGCCCCCACCGTGCTGGTGAACAACGCCGGGGTGCTGCGCGACAACCTGCTGTTCAAGATGTCCGTCGAGGACTGGGACGTCGTGATGGGCGTGCACCTGCGCGGCGCGTTCACCATGGCCAAGGCCGTCCAGGCCCACATGACCGCCGCGAGGTGGGGCCGGATCGTCAACCTGTCGAGCACCTCGGCGCTCGGCAACCGCGGCCAGTCCAACTACTCCGCCGCCAAGGCCGGCCTGCAGGGGTTCACCAAGACCCTCGCCATCGAGCTCGGCAAGTTCGGCGTGACGGCCAACGCCGTGGCGCCCGGCTTCATCGTCACCGAGATGACCCAGTCCACCGCGCAGCGGATGGGCATCACGTTCGAGCAGCTCACCGAGGGCGCAGCCGCCCAGATCCCGGTGCAGCGCGTGGGGCAGCCGGAGGACATCGCCCACGCGATCTCCTTCCTCGTCAGCGAGGGCGCCGGTTTCGTGTCCGGCCAGGTGCTCTACGTGGCCGGCGGGCCCAGGGGCTGAGGTGACGACGCCCCCCGAGGTCGACGGGCCGGGGTCGCGGCAGCTGCCGGGCCTCGACCTGGACCGGCTCACCGACCACCTGACCCGGCAGGGGATCGCCCCGGCCGGGCCGCTGACCGCCTCGATCGTCCCGGGGGGCCGCTCCAACCTGACCTACCGGGTCACCGACGGCAGCCACCGGTGGGTGCTGCGCCGTCCGCCGCTCGGGCACGTCCTCGCCACCGCGCACGACATGGCGCGCGAGCACCGCGTCATCAGCGCGCTCGCCGGGACGCCGGTGCCGGTGCCGGCGACCGTGCTGCTGTGCCAGGACGACGCCGTCCTGGGCGCGCCGTTCTACGTCATGGAGCAGGTCGACGGGACGCCGTACCGGCACCGCGACGAGCTGACCTCGCTGGGCCCGCAGCGCACGCGGGAGATCGCGCACCGGCTCGTCGACACGCTCGTCGACCTGCACGACGTCGACTACGAGGCCGTCGGGCTGGGGGACTTCGGCCGCCCCGAGGGGTACCTCGAGCGGCAGGTGCGGCGGTGGGGGACCCAGCTCGACGCCTCGCGCAGCCGCGACGTCGAGGGCGTCGACGCGCTGCGCGACCGGCTGGCGGCCAGCGTGCCCGCCTCGGCCGCGCCGACCGTCGTCCACGGCGACTACCGGCTCGACAACGTCCTCGTCGACGACGACGGCCGCCTGACCGCCGTCCTGGACTGGGAGATGGCCACGCTCGGCGACCCGCTCACCGACGTCGGCCTGCTGGTCATGTACTCCGGTCGCACGCTCTCGCAGGTGCCGGGCGCACCCGTCTCGGACGCGGCCACCGCCCCCGGGTACCCCGCGGCGTCGGAGCTGGCGCAGCGCTACGCCGAGCGCTCCGGTCGCGACCTCGGGCGGCTGGAGTGGTACGTCGCGATGAGCTACTTCAAGCTCGCCGTGATCCTCGAGGGCATCCACCTCAGGTACACCCAGGGCAAGACCGTCGGTGCGGGATTCGACCGCATCGGCGACCTCGTGCTGCCGCTCGTCCAGGCCGGGCTCAGCACGCTCGACGACGGGACGGAGCACTGATGGACTTCCAGCTCGACGCGCGCACCACCGAGCTCCGAGAGCGCCTGCTGGCGTTCATGGACGAGCACGTCTACCCGGCCGAGGCGGTGTTCGAGGAGCAGCGCGCGGCCGGCGACCGGTGGGCCGAGCCGCCCGTCGTCGACGAGCTGCGCGCCGTCGCCCGCGAGCAGGGGCTGTGGAACCTCTTCCTGCCCGGCGAGCACGGCGCCGGCCTGACCAACCTGCAGTACGCGCCCCTGGCGGAGGTCATGGGGCGCAGCCCGCACCTGGCGCCGCCGGCCACGAACTGCAACGCCCCCGACACCGGCAACATGGAGCTGCTGGCCGACTTCGGCACGCCGGAGCAGAAGGAGCGGTGGCTCGAGCCGTTGCTGCGCGGCGAGATCCGCTCGGGCTTCGGGATGACGGAGCCGGACGTCGCGTCGTCCGACGCCACCAACATCGGTACGCGCATCGAGCGCGACGGCGACGAGTACGTGGTGAACGGCCGCAAGTGGTGGACCACCGGGGCGATGAGCGACCGGTGCGAGATCTTCGTCGTGATGGGCAAGACGGACCCGGCCGCGGACCGGCACCGCCAGCAGAGCATGCTCCTCGTCCCGCGCGACACCCCCGGCGTGACCGTCGTCCGCGGCCTGACCGTGTTCGGGTACGACGACGGCGACCACGGCGGCCACGGTGAGCTGAGGCTGGAGGACGTGCGCGTGCCGGCGTCCAACCTGCTCGGCGGCGAGGGCGACGGCTTCGCGATCGCGCAGGCGCGCCTCGGCCCCGGCCGCATCCACCACTGCATGCGGATGATCGGGATGGCGGAGCGGGCGCTGGAGCTCGCGTGCCGGCGCGCCCTGGGCCGCGAGGCGTTCGGCAAGCCGCTGGCTGCGCAGGGCACCGTGCAGCAGTGGATCGCGGAGTCGCGGGTGCAGATCGAGCAGCTGCGGCTGCTGGTGCTGAAGACCGCGTGGCTCATGGACACGGTGGGCAACAAGGGCGCGCACACCGAGATCCAGGCCATCAAGATCGCCACGCCGTCCGTCGTCCAGCAGGTCGTCGACCGGGCGATCCAGGTCCACGGCGGCGGTGGGCTGTCCCAGGACTTCCCGCTCGGGAAGATGTACGCCGCGGTGCGCTCGCTGCGGTTGGCGGACGGCCCGGACGAGGTCCACAAGGCGTCCCTGGCCCGCCGGGAGCTCAAGAAGTACCGCTGAGTGAGTGCCCGGCGACACCGTGCTGACGACGCGGCCGGACGAGGTCGGCCGGTGACCCGACCGTGACCTGACCGTGATCCTCGGACCCCTTCTGCGGGATAGGTTTCCGGCCGATATCCAGGTATGGCAGGAGGCTTCGTGAGCGAGACCAGTGCGGTCCCGTGCGTGCGGTACGCAGGTCTGGCGGCGGCTCGGTTCGAGCACCCCGAGGGGGTGTGCGCCTGCTTCCACGGCGGCCCGGCGCCGGTGCTGACGGACCTGGCGCGCCTCGCGCAGCCCCGCGCCGTCCAGGCCGAGGCCAGCTGACGCGAGCCGGTTCACCCCCGGACGCGCCGATCCCCGGTGCCTCGTGGCGGCCACGACCTGCGTCGGGCCGACCACGAGGGACCGGGGATCGTCTGACTCAGCGCAGGCCGTTGCTGAGCGCGCTCACGAGCTCACCGTTGGCGGTGTCGCCGGAGAGCTCCCAGAAGAAGGCGCCCGCCAGGCCCTGCTGCTGGGCGTAGTCCATCTTCCCGGCGATGGTCTGCGGGGTGTCGTAGCTCCACCACTCGTTGCCGCAGAACGCGTACGCGGTGCCGGCGACCGTGCCCGTGGCCGGGCACCGCTCACGCAGGACCTTGTAGTCCTCGATCCCCGCCTCGTACGTGCCCCGCGCCGCGCCGGACGCCGAGCCGCCGGGGGCCGCCTGCGTGACGCCCGTCCAGCCCCGGCCGTAGAAGCCGACGCCGAGCAGCAGCTTGTCCGAGGGGATGCCCAGGCTGCGCAGCTTGCTGATCGCCGTCGAGGTGTCGAAGCCCTGGGTCGGCATGCCCGGGTAGCCCGTCAGGGGCGAGTGGGGGGCCGTCGGGCCGTCGCCGTCCCAGGCGCCGAAGAAGTCGTACGTCATCGGCATGTAGAAGTCGACGTACCGGGCGGCGCCCGCGTAGTCCGCCGCCTCGATCTTGCCGCCGCTCGTCCCGTCCGCCGTGATCGCCGCGGTCAGCAGCGCGTCCTGGCCGAACTCCTGGCGCAGTGCGCCCATCAGCCGGGGGAACGCCTCCCGGCCGCTGGTGTCGCAGGTCAGCCCGCAGGCGTTCGGGTACTCCCAGTCGATGTCGATGCCGTCGAACACGTCGGCCCACCGCGGGTCCTCGACCAGGTCGTGGCACGACTCGGCGAAGGCCGCCGGGTCCTGCGCGGCCTGGCCGAAGCCGCCGGACCACGTCCACCCGCCGAAGGACCAGATCACCTTGAGGTCGGGGTGCAGCTCCTTGAGCTCGCGCAGCTGGTTGAAGTTGCCGCGCAGCGGCTGGTCCCACGTGTCGGCGACGCCGTCGACGCTCTGCTCGGCGGTGTAGGCCTTCTCGTAGTCGGCGTAGGAGTCGCCGATGGTGCACCGGCCGTTCTGCACGTTGCCGAACGCGTACATGATGTGCGTCAGCTTGTCGGCCGAGCCGGACGTCTGGATGTCCTTGACGTGGTAGTTGCGACCGTAGGTGCCCCAGTTCGTGAAGTAGCCGACGACGTAGTCACCCGGCTCCGCGGGCGGGTCCGTGGGGTCGGTCGGGTCCGTCGGGTCGGTGGGGTCGGTGGGATCGGTCGGGTCCGTGGGGTCGGTCGGCTCGTCGGCGCAGGCGCCGAGGTCCTGCCAGACGCCGGACCCGCCGGTGCTGGGCGCCTCGCCCTGGGTCCACCAGCGCGCCTGCCAGTCGCGGCCGGCGTGCGAGGCCTTGTCGCCGCCGGTGTAGACGGTGGACGACGACCACGGGGCCGCGGTGCACTGCCCGGGCTCGGTCGGGTCCGTGGGGTCGGTCGGGTCCGTCGGGTCGGTCGGGTCCGTCGGGTCGGTCGGCCCGTCGGCGCAGGCGCCGAGGTCCTCCCAGACGCCGGAGCCGCCGGTGCTGGGCGCCTCGCCCTGGGTCCACCAGCGAGCCCGCCAGTCGCGGCCCGCGTAGGACGCCGTGTCGCCGCCGTTGTAGACGGTGGACGACGACCACGGCTCCGCCGCGCACTCACCGGGCTGGGTGGGCGGGTCGGTCGGCTCGGGGTCGGGCACGCCGGGGCCGCCGACGTCGAGGTCGACGCAGTTGTAGAAGGCCATCGGGGTGTCGGCGATGTTCCAGCGCGCCAGCACCGTGTGCCGTCCGGCGGGCAGGTCGGTCAGCGTGTGGGTGACCGAGGCGGGCGGCTGCTGCCCGCCCTGGTCGAACGTGCGGTGCAGCACGCCGTCGACGAAGTACTCCCACGTGCTGGTGCGGTGCCGGGCGGTCAGGTTCCAGCGGAAGTCCACGCTGCTGCCCACGGCGGTGACGGGCCACGGCCGGCTGTGCTCGTTGAGGATGGCGAACGCCTCGACGCCGCCGTTGCACTCGGTGGAGCCCTTGGGCGCCTCGACGCTCTGCGGCTCGTAGCTGACCTGCCCGCAGTCGAAGGACGTCGTTCCGTTCGCGCAGTGGTCCTGGCGGCTGGGGGGTGACGTCACCCAGCCGTGCGCCTCGGCCGTGGGTGACATCGCGAGGGGCACGGCCAGCGCCCCCGCCATGGCGGCCGCCAGTGCGGCCAGTCTCAGTCGTCGCATCGGTCTCTCGCTTCCTCGCTGGTGGGCGGCCGGCGCGGGCGCGTGGCCCGGCGCGCGGCCGGTGTGACCGCTGCCCGCTCGGAACCGGACGACGCTCGCGTGCGTCGGCTGGGTGGAGCGGGGACGGGACGCTCCTCTCGGCTCGGACCACCGGGTCCCCGGCGATCGGGACAAAAGCGGACGTCGCGGAAGCGTATGGAAGGGTTACTAACTAAACAAGAGGTATCGCGAGGCTTTCTGAAGGCGGTCGGCGCCTATCCGGCCGTCATCCCGCGGTCATCCGGCCGTCACCCGGCCGTCACCCCGTGGCGGGCGGCAGCAGGCGCCGGCCGGCGAAGCCCGTGTCCGCGGGGTGGTACCAGTGCAGCTCGCGCTCGCCCTCCAGCCAGCACCAGGCGACCGCCGACCCGTCGAGCGTCCCGGCGAAGTCCACGAGCAGCGGGGCGAAGCCCTTGAGCTCGGCGCCGGTGCGCTGCACCTGCGACATCAGGTCGTCCAACCGCGCCTGCGCCGCCTTCAGCTCCGGCAGCCCGCCGTGAGGCGACCACGCGCCGCCGCGCACGGCCGCGGACAGGTCCGCCGCGTCCGCCCGCACGGCGACGATCTCGTCCAGCACCGGCAGGAGGCGGGCCAGCTCGGCACGCGCCTCACGCAGGGTGAACAGGCCCACCGGGCCAGCCTGCCACGCCGGACCGGGAGAACCCCACGCGAACGCGACTCCGGTCGCAGAACCGGACGAACGGGGCGAGCATCGGGTCGGCGGTCGTCGGGGTGGACGGCCCGCGGCGCAACGGGGAGGACCGATGGGAGCACGTTCGCGCGCGGTGCGGGTCGCGGCGCTCGGAGGCGCCACCGTCCTGGTGGCGGGCTGCGGAGGCGTCGGCGGCGGCGACGGGGACGACGGCGCGGGCGGCGCCACCAGCATCAGCACCATGGGCTTCGGCCTGCCCGACGAGATCGCGACCGTCCGGGTCGACACCTACGAGGAGGAGTCGGGCGTCACGGTCGACGTCACCGAGGGCGACTTCGACGAGCAGCAGTTCCTGTCCGCCGTCGCCAGCGGCAACCCGCCGGACGCCGTCCGGATGAACCGCGAGCTCCTCGGCACCTACGCCGCCCGTGGCGCGCTGATGCCCGTCGACGACTGCATCGAGGACGCCGACGTCGACATGGACGCCTTCCGCGACCCCGCCGTCGACCAGGTCACCCTCGACGGCCAGGTCTGGGGGCTCCCGGAGTTCTACTCGGTGCGCGTCGTCATCGCCGACGACTCCGTCCTCCAGCAGTCCGGCGTGACGCCCGACCAGGTCGCCACCGGCGACTGGCAGCAGATCGCCGCCGCCAACCAGGCCATGTCCGCCGGGCAGGGCGGCCAGCTGAGCCGGATCGGCTACGACCCCAAGGTCCTGGACCTCCTGCCGCTGTGGGCGCAGGCCAACGGGGTGGAGGTCCTCAGCGAGGACGGCACCCGGGCCAACCTCGACGACCCCGCGGTCGTGGAGGCGGTGGAGTTCACCGCCTCCCTCGTGGAGCAGCAGGGCGGCTGGTCGGCCGTGAAGGCGTTCCGCGAGTCCTGGGACTTCTTCGGCGAGCAGAACCAGTACGCGGCCGACCAGCTCGGCGCGATGCCGATGGAGGACTGGTACGTCAACCAGCTCGCGGAGGTGTCCGGCGGCGAGCCCGGCGTCACGGTCCTGCCCTTCAAGGACCGCGAGGGCGAGGACCTCACCTACGCGACGGGCTCGGCATGGGCGATCCCGGCGGACGCGGCGCACCCGGCCGAGGCGTGCGACTTCATCGCCACGATGACGGACGCCGACACCTGGGTCGCTGCGGCCCGCGCCCGGGCCGAGGCGCTGCGGGCCGAGGGCGGCACCTACACCGGCACGTACACCGGCAACGAGGAGGCCGACGAGGTGATCTTCTCGGAGGTCTACGAGCCGTCCGGCGTCCCGGCCCTGGACCAGGGGGTCGAGACGATCCTCGACGTCCAGGACGACGCGTTCTCGCTGCCCGCCTCACGCGCCGGTGCCGAGTTCGAGCAGGCGTGGAAGAGCGCGGTCACCCGGGTCCTCGAGGGGCAGCAGACCGCGGCCGAGGCGATGGCGCAGGCGCAGCAGGAGGCCCAGCGGGCGCTGGACGAGGCGGGCGACTGACGTGACGGCCGTCCCCACCGGCGCCACCACGAGCGCGACCACGGACGCGGCCACCGCGCACCCCGGTCGCGGGCCGTCCTCCCCGCGCAGCGCGCGGCGGCGCGCCCAGCACCGGGCGGCCTACCTGTTCATCTCCCCGTGGGTCGTCGGGATGGTCGTCTTCACGGCCGGGCCGATGGTCGCCAGCCTCGTGCTGTCCTTCCTCGAGTACGACCTCATCGGCGAGCCCGAGGTCGTGGGGC
Source organism: Thalassiella azotivora (assembly GCF_054781695.1). Lineage (NCBI taxonomy): Bacteria > Bacillati > Actinomycetota > Actinomycetes > Kineosporiales > Kineosporiaceae > Thalassiella > Thalassiella azotivora. The sequence goes on along the minus strand of NZ_BAAGTX010000007.1, from coordinate 143,248 downwards.
TGGACAACTACCGCCAGGCGGTCCAGGACCCTCGGGTCGCGACGAGCCTGTGGAACACGGTGCTCTACACCGCGCTGCACGTGCCGCTGTCCCTCGCGCTGGCGATGGCCCTCGCCCTGCTGCTCGTGCGCCTCGGGCGGTCCGCTGGGCTCTTCCGGACCCTGGTGTACCTGCCGGTGATGACGCCGCCGGTGGCGATCGGGGCGATGTTCCTGCTGCTGCTCAACGGCCAGACCGGCCTGGTCAACGACGCCCTCGCGCTGGTGGGGGTCGACGGACCCGGGTGGACCACCGACCCGGCGTGGATCAAGCCGGGCATCGTCCTGATGAGCCTGTGGACCGTGGGCAGCACCGCGATCATCTACGTGGCCGCGCTGCGCGACGTGCCCCGCGAGCTGTACGAGGCCGCGATGCTGGACGGCGCGGGCGCGTGGCGGCGGTTCCGGTCGGTGACCCTGCCGATGGTCAGCGGCACGATCTACTTCACCGTCGTCGTCAACACCATCGCGTCGCTGCAGATCTTCGCCGAGGTCTACACGATGTACTTCGGCAGCTCGGCCGCTCAGAACGCCTCCGGCGACGCGGCGCTGTTCTACGTCATCTACCTGTTCCATCAGGCCTTCCAGTTCCTGCACATGGGCTACGCGTCGGCGCTGGCCTGGCTGCTGTTCCTGGTGATCGTGGCGATCACCGCGGTGCAGGTGCGGCTGGCGCGCAGCCGCGTCTACTACGAGGGGGAGCGGTGAGCGCGCCCGACGCCGTCCGCTCGACGTCCGCGCTCGCCGTTCAGGAGACCGCCGCCCCGCGACGTCCCGTCGAGCCGGAGCGCACCCGCCGCTGGCCGGTGCGGGTGCTGACCTGGACGGCGACCGCGGGCGTCACCGTCCTGTTCCTGTACCCCTTCGCCTGGCTGGTCAGCGCCTCGCTCAAGCCGCGCGCGCAGGTCTTCGACAACTCGCTGTGGCCGGACCCGGTGGCGTGGGAGAACTACGTGCGGGTGTGGGAGGCCGCGCCGATGCTGCTCTGGCTCGTCAACAGCGTCGTCGTCGGGCTGGCCGCGGCGGTCACGGTCACCGTCAGCAGCGCTCTCGTGGCGTTCGGGTTCGCGTACTTCCGCTTCCCCGGCCGCAACGTGCTGTTCGCGCTCGTGCTCGGCACGATGATGCTGCCCGGCGCGGTGACGATGGTGCCGCAGTACCTGCTGTGGAACGAGCTGGGCCTGGCCAGCACCCAGGTGCCGCTGTGGGCGCAGAACCTCTTCGGGTCGGCGTTCTACATCTTCCTCATGCGGCAGTTCTTCCTCAGCCTGCCGCGCGACCTGTTCGAGGCCGCGGTGCTGGACGGCGCGTCGTACTGGCGGATGTTCCGCTCGATCGCGCTGCCGTTGGCCAAGCCCGCGCTGGTCATCGTGTTCGTGTTCGAGCTGCGCGCGAGCTGGACCGACCTCATCAAGCCCCTGATCTACCTGCGCGACACCGAGCTCTACACGATCCCCCGCGGGCTGAAGGCGGTCGTCGACCAGTTCGGCCAGGGCGGTGAGATGCAGTGGGAGATCGTCATGGCCGCGTCCGTCGTCACGACCGTCCCGATGGTCCTGCTCTTCCTGTTCGCGCAGCGGTTCTTCGTCGAGGGGATCGCCACCACCGGCCGGGGCGGGGCCTGACGCTCGCCGTGCGGGGTCAGGGGGCCTCGTGCGACGGTGGTCGCCGTGCCAGCCCCGACCGACCTCCTGCGGCGAGCCCGCGCGGCCGTCGTCCGCCACCTGCCGCTGCGCCGGGACGGGGTCGCCCTCGTCGCCGCCGTCCGCGCGGGTGACGAGCACGGACCCGGGGACGCCGGCGAGACGCACCCGTGGTTGCTGACCGCCGCGGAGCGCGGCAACCCCGCGTCCCGGCTGCGCGCCTGGACCGCGGGCAACGACGTCACCCCGCTCGTCCACGGCAGGTCGTACCTGCCGGCGGTGACCGCCGCGGTGGACGCCGCGGACGACGGCGACCTCGTGCTGTTCACCGACTGGCGCGGCGACCCCGACGAGCGCGTCGAGGACGGCGGCCGGACGATCGCCCAGGTGCTGTCCCAGGCCGCCCGCCGGGGGGCCGTCGTCAAGGGGCTGATGTGGCGCTCGCACGTGGACCGGCTGCAGTTCTCCGCGGAGCAGAACCGCGACCTCACCGAGGACGTCGTGGCCGACGGCGGTGAGGTCCTGCTCGACCAGCGGGTGCGCCCCCTCGGCAGCCACCACCAGAAGCTCGTGGTCGTGCGCTACCGCGACCGCCCGCAGGACGACGTGGCGTTCGTCGGCGGCATCGACCTCGCGCACGGGCGCCGCGACGACGCCGACCACGGCGGCGACCCGCAGTCCGTCCGGTTCTCCGACCCGTACGGCGACCGGCCGGCCTGGCACGACGTCCAGGTCGCCGTCCGCGGGCCGGCCGTCCGGGACGCCGAGGACACCTTCCGCGAGCGCTGGGACGACCCGGCGGCGCTGTCCCGGCTGCCGTGGCACGTCGTCCCGGACCTGCTGCACCGTGCCGACCGCGACGCGTCCCGGCTGGGGGAGCCGTGGCCCGACCCGCCCGCCGCGGGGTCGTGCACGGTGCAGCTGCTGCGGACGTACCCCAACCGGTGGCCGGGGTACCCGTTCGCGCCGGACGGCGAGCGCAGCATCGCCCGCGCGTACGCCAAGGCGCTGCGGCGCGCGCGGCGCCTGGTCTACGTGGAGGACCAGTACCTGTGGTCCACGGACGTCGCCCGGGTGTTCGCCGAGGCGCTGCGCCGTGAGCCGGAGCTGCGCCTGGTGGCCGTCGTCCCGCGCCACCCCCGTCAGGACAGCCAGCTGTCCGCGGCCGCGGCGAACCTCGGCCACGCCCAGGCGCTGCGGCTGGTGCGCGAGGCGGGCGGCGAGCGGGTGCAGGTGCTCGACCTGGAGAACCGGGAGGGGCGGCCGGTCTACGTGCACGCGAAGGTGTGCGTGGTGGACGACGTGTGGGCGTCGGTGGGCAGCGACAACTTCAACCGCCGGTCCTGGACGCACGACTCCGAGCTGACCGCGGCCGTCCTGGACGACCGGCGGGACGAGCGGGAGCCGCGGGACCCCGCGGGGCTGGGGGACGGCGCGCGCCGGTTCGCCCGGGACCTGCGGCTGCGGCTGTGGCGCGAGCACCTCGACCGTGCGGACGACGGCTCGCAGGACCGGTCGGACGGCGGTGACCTGCTCGACCCGGTGCAGGGTGCGCAGGCCCTGCGGCGCTGCGCCGACGCGCTCGACGCCTGGCACGACGGCGGGTGCGTGGGGCCGCGACCGCCGGGCCGGGTGCGTCACCACGTCGTCGACCCACCGCCGCGGGTGCTGCGCGCGCTCGCGGCGCCGGTGTACCGGACGATGGTGGACCCGGACGGTCGCCCGCCGCGGATGAAGCTCCGCCGGCGGCACTGACGCCCGTGGGGGCGCCGTGTCGGTGAAGGTCCGGCGCGGAGGAGCCCGCCCTGGTTACGGTGCGCACTGGCCGGTGCGGGTGCCGATCCCGGTGCCGGTGATGCCGGTGATGCCGACGATGCCGACGCGATGAGGGGGACCCGTGCCCGACTACTGGGTGCTGTGCGACGCGCTGCCCGTGCACCTGCGGCTGACCGCGGCGTCGCTGGCCGAGGCGTCGGAGCGGGTCGAGCAGCTCTTCACCGTGGAGGGGACGCTGAACGTCGGTGACGAGGAGGACGGCATCGCCTACGTCGTCCGGCTCCCCATCAGCGGTCACGCGAAGATCACCACCAGTGGCCAGCACGTCGCCGGCCGGGCGCGGATCGTGCCGTTCGACGACCCCGGGCCGCACGGCTGGGCACGGGTGGGCCGCCGGCCCCGCTGACCTGCCCCCGGCCGGCCCGCTCGGTCGGCCCGTCTCTCAGCGCCAGTGGTCCGGCGGCGGCAGCCAGTCCGGCAGGGCGGTCTGCTGGTCGCCGCGCGCGCCCCCGACCTGGGTGCGGGTGAGGAACAGCGCCCGCCGCAGGTCGGCGCCGCGCAGGTCGGCGCCCCGCAGGTCGGCGCCGGTGAGGTCGGTCAGCGTGAGGTCGGCACCGCGCAGGTCCGCGCCGAGGAGCAGGGCCCCGCGCAGGCCGGCGCGGCGCAGGTCCGTGCGCCGCAGGTCGGCGCCGACGAGGTGGGTGCCGTGCCGGTCGGGACCGGGGGTGCCGCCGTCCGCACGGGCCGCCAGCGCCGCCTCCCGCAGGACGGCGTTGACACGTCCGCGCAGGTCGTCGACGTCCGCGCCGTCGACGTCGGGGAGGCGGTCGCGCAGGGCGAGCACGTCGGACCGCTGCCGTCGCAGCGCGGACCGCAGGTGGGCGGTGCCGGGCAGGCCGAGCGCCTCGGTGACGTACCAGAGCAGCTCGTGCAGGTCCCGGGCCGGTCCGAGGGCCCGCGTCGCCGTGGTCCGCGCCGCGGGGTCGGTCAGGACGTCGCGGCCGCGCAGGACGTGCGCGGTGACGTGCTGGCCGGCGCCGAAGCAGTCGTAGGCGGTGCAGCCGGGGAAGCCGCGCCGCCGCAGCGTCGCGTGGATCCCGCACCGGTGCGTGGCCAGCAGGTGCGGACAGGGTGTGCCGGGCGGCTTGTCGACCGCGAACTCGTCCGAGGCGGTGAAGCCGGGGACGACGCAGCACAGCGCGACGCAGTCCTCGCACCGCGCGACGAGGTCGCCGCGCCCCGGTGCGTCCGTCACGCCGGTCACGTCGGTCCCACCCGTCGTCCTCGTCAGGGCTGGAACACCAGGCGGCCGGTGGTGGTCCCCTGCCCGAGCCGGGTGACGCCGTCCGCGACGGCGTCGAACGGCAGCCGCTCGCTGACGTGCGGCCTGACCAGGCCCTCGGTCGCCAGCCGGGTCAGCTCCTCGTGGCAGGCGCGGACGGCGGCCGGGTCGACCTGGTTGTACAGGCCCCAGTGCAGCCCGACGATCGAGTAGTTCTTCACCAGCGCGTGCCCGAGCGGCGGGGTGGGGATGGTGCCCCCGGCGAAGCCGACGACGACGACCCGCCCCTCGAACGCCACGCACTTCGTCGACCCGGTGTAGGCGTCGCCGCCGACGGGGTCGTACACGAGGTCGGCGCCGCGGCCGTCGGTGACGTCCTTGACGACGGCGACGAAGTCCTCGGTGTGCCGGTCGACGACGACGTCGGCGCCGAGGGCGCGCGCCACCTCCGCCTTGGCGGGACCGCCGACGACGGCGACCACCCTGGCGCCCGCGGCCTTGGCGAGCTGGACGGCGGCGCTGCCGACCCCGCCGGCGGCGGCGTGCACGAGCACCGTCTCCCCGGCCTGCAGCCGGCCGCGGCGGTGCAGCCCGAACCAGCTCGTCTGGTAGCCGAGGTGCAGCGCGGCGGCCTCGGCGTCGTCCAGCGCCTGCGGCGCGGGGAACAGCGTGGCGGCGGGTGCGGTGACGAGCTCGGCGTAGGCGCCGTCCGGCAGGCCGGGCATCCCGATCACCCGGTCGCCGACGGCCAGGCCGTCGACGCCCTCGCCGAGCCCGACGACCTCACCGCACAGCTCGACGCCCGGGGTGAACGGCAGCGGCGGCCGGACCTGGTACTGGCCGCGGCACAGCAGCACGTCGGGGAAGTTCGCGGCGGCGCCGAGGACGCGCACCAGCGCCTGCCCTGGGCCGGGCTCGGGGTCGGGGACGTCGTGCAGCCGCAGCACGTCCGCCGGCTCGCCGAGCTCGTGCACCTGCCATGCCCTCATGCGTCGTCCTCCTGGGTGGGTCGTCCGGTCGTGCGGTCGGTCGGCGGGTCGGCGTGCAGGGACGCCAGGAGCAGGTCGGCGAAGTGCCGCGCGACCTGCGCGGCGGTGAGCGGCCCGTCGGCCCGGTACCACTGGCCGACGTGGTGCACCGAGCCGAAGAAGAAGTCGACGACGAGGTCGGGTGGCACCTCGGAGCGCAGGGTGCCGTCGGCGAGCCCGTCCTCGACCAGGGAACGGAACCGCTCGTGGTACTCGCGGCGCTGCGCCCGCACCTGCTTCTGGACGTCGGCGCTGAGCTGGTGCATGGACCGCTGGTAGATCCGGGCGTCCGGGAGGTTCGCCAACGTCGTGCGCACGACGTCGGCCGCCGCCTCGTGCAGCCGGGTCGCGGCCGGGGCGTCGGCGGCCGCGATCCGCTCGAGGTGCTCGGTCTGCATCGCGAGCAGCCGGGTGTAGATCTGCGCGAGCAGGTCGTCCTTGGACGCGTAGTAGTGGTACATCGCGCCCTTGGTCAGCCCGGCGGCGTCGACGACCTGCTGCACGGACGTGCCCTCGTAGCCGCGCTCGGCGAACAGCCGGGTCGCGGCGTCCAGCAGCCGCTGCGGCACGGACGGGCCGTCGCCCCTGCTCACCACCACGTCACCGCCACCACGGGCTCACGCGCCCGCCGACCCGTGGGCCCGGGCCGGCTCGGTCACGTCGGACGGTCCGGGCGCGTCGGACACCGACTGCCGGACGTGCCGCCACATCCGGCGCATCGCGGCGACCCAGCCGTCGGGGTCGCGGGCCTTGTCGGCGTAGTACGCGGCCACCTCGACGTGCGGGAGGATCAGCAGGTCCTCGCCGCGCAGGGCCTCGGCGACGGCGTCGGCGACGTCCTCCGGGTCGAGCGCGTCACGGGTGAGGATGGCGGCGCCGGTCTCACCGGCGTCGGCGAGCATCCGGGTCCGCACGCCCTGCGGGCACAGGGCCTGGACGACGACCCCGCGGTCGCCGTACGTCGCCGCCAGCCACTCGGCGTGCGCGACGGCGGCGTGCTTGGTTACCGCGTAGGGGGCGGCGCCGAGCATGGTCAGCAGCCCGGCGGCGGAGGCGGTGACGACGAGCCGGCCGCCGCCCCCCTCCAGCCAGGTCGGCAGCAGGACCCGCGCGGCCCGCACGTGCGCCATGACGTTGACCTCCCAGGAGGCCTGCCACAGCTCCTCGGGGGCCTCGGGTCCGCCGCCGAAGGCGACGCCGGCGTTGGCGAAGAAGACGTCGACGCGCCCGAGGTGGGCGGTGGCGGCGTCGACCAGGTGGCGCACGCCCTCCTCGGTCGCCACGTCACCGGGGACGGCGAGACCGCCGACCTCGTGGGCGACGCGCTGCGCGCCGTCCGCGTCGAGGTCGGCGACGACGAGCCGCGCGCCCTCGGCGGCGAGGCGACGGGCGATGGCCGCGCCGATGCCGTGGGCGCCGCCGGTGACGACGACGCCCTGGCCGGAGACGGGGTGCGGTGTGGTGGGGTCCTGGCCGGGCTGGGAGGTCACGTCACACCCCGCCGGTCAGGGTGACGCCGCCGTCGAGGACGAGGGTGCGGCCGGTGACCCACGACGCGTCGTCGCCGAGGAGGAAGGCCACGGCGCCGGCGACGTCCTCGGGGACGCCGAGCCGCTTGAGCGGGTAGGTGTCGGCGACCTGCTCCTCGCGGCCCTCGTACAGGGCGGTCGCGAAGCGGGTCTTGACGACGGCGGGCGCCACGGCGTTGACGCGGACGTGGGGGCCGAGCTCGACCGCCAGCTGCGAGGTCAGGTAGCTCAGCATCGCCTTGCTGGCGCCGTAGAAGCCGATCCCCGGCGCGGGGCGGGTGCCGGCGACGGAGGAGATGTTGACGACGGCGCCGCCGTGCTCCTTCATCCAGGCGCGGTGGACCTCCTGCACCCACGCGAGCGCGGCGACGGCGTTGACCTCGACGATCTTGCGGGCGGCGTCGAGGTCGATGTCGATGATCGGCCCGTACACCGGGTTGATGCCGGTGTTGTTGACGAGCAGGTGCGCGCCGCCGAGCTCGGCGACGGTGCGGCGGACCGCCTCGGCGCGGTGCTCGGGGTCGTCGGCGCCACCCGCGACGCCGATCGCGACGTCCGCGCCGGCCCGATCGTTGAGGGCGGCGACCGCCTCACCCAGGGGGCCGTCCTTGCGGGCGGTCAGGCAGACCCTGGCCCCCTGGTCGACCAGCCGCTCGGCGATCGCGAGCCCGATGCCCCGGCTGGCGCCGGTGACGATCGCGGCCTTCCCCTCGAACGTGCCCATGCAGGTTCCTCCTCGTGCGCGGACCGACCGGTGGTGCTACCGACCAGTCGGTATGTTCCGCGCAGCGTAGGTGCCCGCCCGGACGGCTGACAAGGGGCCCGCGGGCCGCGTGGGGCGGCTCACCCCGCCGGTCACGCCGAGGGGGAGTCCCCGCCCAGCTCGCGCAGGTAGCGCTCCACGTCGGCGGCCAGCGCGTCCGCGTCCGGCATCTCCTCCGGCGGCAGGCTCGGGTTGAGCAGCCCGGGCCCGTCCAGCGACCGGCCCGCGGCCACGGCGTCGTACTGGCGCTCCAGCCCACGGACCGCCTCGAGCGTCTCCGGGGCGTCCGCCACCTGCTTGTCGATCTCCGCGAGGACGTCGACCCCCGCGTCGCGCAGGCGCTGCGTCGGCAGGTCCAGCTCGGTGGTCTCGCCGACGGCCTCCAGCAGGGCCACGGACGCCGGCGGGAACTCCGCGCCGGTCAGGTAGTGCGGCACGTGCGCGGTGAAGCCCATCGACCGGTGCCCGGCCTGCGCCAGCCTCAGCTCGATCAGGGCGCTCGCGTGCCCCGGCACCTCGACGTCCCCGACCCAGCGCGGGCGGCCCGCGATGAGCGACCGGTCGCTGGCGTGCGGCGTCAGCCCGACCGGGCGGGTGTGCGGGGCGGCCCACGGGATGCCGTGCAGCCCGATCGTCAGCGAGGTGCCGGTGCGCTCCACGAGGTCGACCACGGCGGCCGCGAACCGGTTCCACTGCGTGTCCGGCTCCGGCCCGGTCATGACGAGGAACGGCCGGTCGTGCCGGTCGCGCACCAGGTGGACGACGAGCTCGGGCATCTCGACGGACTCGAACCGGTCCTGGCGGAACGTCATCCGCGGACGGCGGGCCCGGTAGTCGACCAGCTGGTCGGCGTCGAACCTGGCGAGCGGCGTCGACCGCATCTCGGCGAGCAGGTGGCCGACGGCGGTCGACGCGGCGGACCCGGCGTCGACGAAGCCCTGCAGGGCGTGCAGCAGCACCGGGCCCTCGCCGCGGGCAGCCTGCGCCGGCTCGTCCTGGACCGGCAGGTCGGCGACCAGCTCGGCCAGCACCTGCTCGTCCAGCTCGTAGAGCTCCCTGGGGCTCCGCACGTGGTCCACCCTCTCCTCTTCGCACTCGTGAGCACGACCGCGCCGCGCGGGACGGGCGCGGGTACCAGTGTGAACGCCCCGCCCGCCCGGACTCATCCCGGCCCGCGTGTCCGAGATCGTCAGACACCCGTCCTTGTGGACACGACCGGGTCGCACCCACGATCGGGGACGTGCACGACGTCACGTTCGTCCTCTACGACGGGTTCCAGAGCCTGGACCTCGCCGGCCCGCTCGAGGTCCTGGACGGCGCGAGCCAGGGGCTGCCGTCCCACCAGGGGTACCGCCTGCGCCTGCTCGGCGGGACGACCGGCGCGACGTCCGTGCGCTCGTCCAGCGGGCTGCGGGTCGGGGTCGACGCCGCCCTGGTCGGGCCGGACCCGGGCGACGGCGCGCTGCGGGCCGACCGGATCGGCACGCTCGTCGTCGTCGGCGGGGACGGCGCCACCGCGGCCGCCGCCGACGGCGCGCTCGTCGCCGCCGTCGACACCCTGGCCGCGCGCGCCGACCGGGTCACGTCCGTCTGCTCCGGCGCGCTGGTGCTGGCGGCTACCGGACGGCTCGACGGCAGGCGGGCGACGACCCACTGGTCGCGGTGCGCCGAGCTGGCCGCCCGGCACCCGCAGGTCGACGTCGACCCGGACGCCATCTACGTGCGCGACGGCGACGTGTGGACCTCGGCCGGCGTCACCGCCGGGATGGACCTGGCCCTCGCCCTCGTCGCCGACGACCACGGCGCCGCGCTCGCCCACACCGTCGCCACCTGGCTCGTCATGGTGGTGCAGCGCGCCGGCGGGCAGTCGCAGTTCAGTCCCCAGCTCGTGCCGTCCGCCCGCGCCGAGCCCCTGCGGCACCTGACGACGTGGATCGCGGACCACCTCGGCTCCGACCTGTCGGTCGCCGCCCTCGCCCGCAGGGCCGCCGTCAGCGAGCGGCACCTGACCCGGCTCTTCGCCGCCGAGCTCGGGACCACCCCGGCCGCGTACGTCCAGGCCGTCCGCGTCGACGCGGCGCGGCGCCTGCTCGAGACGACCGACCTCACCGTCGCCGACGTGGCGTCCCGCGTCGGCTTCCGCAGCGACGCCGTCCTCCACCGCGCCTTCGGCCGCAGCGTGCGCACGACCCCCGCCGCCTACCGCCGCCACTTCGCGGCGCCCGTCCCGACCCCCCGGACCGCCACCACCGCCAGGAGCTGACCGTGCAGATCGCCATCGCCCTCTTCCCCGAGTTCACCTCCCTCGACGCCATGGGCCCCTACCAGGTGCTCCAGCACCTGCCGGGCGTGGACCTGCGCCTGTGCGCCGCGCGGCGGGGACGCGTCGACGACGACGCCGGGCTCCTGCACATCGACGTCGACCACACCTTCGACGACGTGCCCCGCCCCGACGTCGTCGTCGTCCCCGGCGGCACGGTCACCCGGCGGATGGCGGTCGACGGGAACGACGTCGTCGAGTGGGTGCGGTCCGCCCACCCCTCCACGGCCTGGACGACGTCGGTCTGCACCGGCTCGCTGGTCCTCGGCGCCGCCGGGGTGCTCGACGGGCTGGCCGCCACCACCCACTGGAGCGCCTACGACGCGCTCGCGGGCTTCGGGGCGCGGCCCACGGGCCAGCGGGTCGTCGTGCAGGGCAAGGTCGTCACCGGGGCGGGCGTGTCGGCCGGGATCGACATGGCGCTCACCCTGGTGGCCGAGATCGCCGGCCCCGAGGTGGCGCAGTCCATCCAGCTCGGCATCGAGTACGACCCCCAGCCGCCGTTCGACGCGGGGTCCCCGGAGAAGGCACCGGCGTCCGTCCGCGACGGGTTGCTCGCCCGCTCGATCTGACCGCCCACCCGGCCATCGACCCGGCCATCGACCCGGCCATCGATCCGGTCATCGAGCCGACCGCCGGGACGGGTCAGGCGTTCTCGCGCCGGAACGTCGTCGTGCCCCACCAGACGGCCACCGACACGAGGACCCCGGTCCACACCGCGCCCCACAGCGTCGCCGAGGTCGCGACGTCCCCGGCGAACGAGCCCCGCACCGCCTGGACGACGTGCTTGATCGGCATGACGTCGCTCAGCGTCTCCAGCCACCCCGGGGCGATCGTCATCGGCAGCAGGATCCCCGACAGCAGCAGCACCGGCAGCAGCACGGCGTTGAGCAGCGGCGCCATGACGTCCTCGCTCTTGGTGGTCAGCGCCACCGCGTAGGACGCCGCGGCGCAGGCCGCGCCGAGCAGGATCGTCAGCAGCACCCCGAGCACGAGGCCGACCGCCGACGCGCGCATGCCCATCACGAAGCCGAGGACGCACAGCACGACCGCCTGCACGAGGATCTGCAGCAGGTCGCGCCACAGCCGCCCCATGAGCAGCGCGGTGCGGCTCGCCGGGGTCACGCGCTCCGCCTCCACGACACCCTCGCGCCACTCGGCGATCAGGCCGAACCCCGCGAAGAACGCGCCGAAGACGCCGAGCTGGACGAGCAGGCCCGGGACGAAGAACGTGTACGCGTTCTGGGCGCCGAACCGGTCCACCAGCGGCTCGAGCAGCGGCGCGAACAGCAGCAGGTAGAGCACCGGCTGGGTCAGCCCGATGATCACCCACGCGGGGTTGCGCAGGTTCATCCGCAGCTGGCGCCTGAACACGATGAAGGACTCACGCAGGAAGGTCATGGTGCTCCTCACACGCCCTCGCGCAGCGAGCGGCCGGTCAGGGTCAGGAAGACGTCGTCGAGGGTGGGGCGGCGCACCTCGATGTGCCTCAGGTCGATGCCGGCCGCGTCGAGGTCGCGGACGAGCCCGGGGACCTGCGTCCCCGCCTTGCTCAGCCGCGCCCGCACGACGGTCCCGTCGACCTCGACGGGGTCGCCGCCGTCGACCGTGCGCGCGAGCGCGGCCAGCCGCTCCGCCGCCGCGGGCACCGTCGAGGGCACCACGACGTCCAGGACCACGAGGTCGCCGGACACCTCCTCCTTCAGCGCGTCCGGGGTGTCGGCCGCGATGATCTCGCCGTGGTCGATGACCACGACCCGGTCGCTCAGCGCGTCGGCCTCGTCGAGGTAGTGGGTCGTGAGGAAGACGGTGACCCCGCGCCGGTCCCGCAGGTCGCGGATGTGGGTCCACAGGTTCGCCCGGGCCTGCGGGTCGAGGCCCGTCGTCGGCTCGTCGAGGAAGACCAGCCGCGGGTCGTGCACCAGGCCCATCGCGATGTCGAGCCGCCGGCGCTGCCCACCCGACATCGCCTTCGGCTGGCGCTCCCACATGCCGTCCAGGTCCAGCTGCTCGAACAGCTCCCGCCCCCGCCGCTCCGCCTGCTGCCGGGAGACCCCGTAGAGCATGCCGTGGTCCATGATCTCCTCGCCGGCGCGGGCGACCTGGCTGGTCGAGCCCGACTGGGAGACGTACCCGATGCTGCGTCGCACGTCGACGGGCTGGGTCAGGACGTCGAAGCCCGCCACCGACGCCGTCCCCGCGGTCGGGCGCAGCAGGGTGGTGAGCATCCGCAGCGTCGTCGTCTTCCCGGCCCCGTTCGGGCCGAGGAACGACACCACCTCGCCCTCCGCGACGTCGAGGTCGACGCCCTTCACCGCCTGCACGTCCACGGTCCGGCGGCCCTGCCGGGTGCGGAACGTCTGCACGAGTCCTCGGGCGGTGATCACGGCGTGCCTCTCGTCGGCGGACGGGCTGCGGCTGGTCGCGGGGTTCGACCCCGGTGACGTGCGGCGGACGATTCTCCGGTGCGCAGGGGCGCCGCGGCCACTGCTTTTCCCGCCCCTCGGCTCCTAGGGTGAGGCCATGAGGCTGCCCGCACCGCTCGCCGCCCGCCTGCCCGGCGCCGACAGCACCCCCCTGCTGCTGGAGCTGGACCTGACCCGCCGGCTGCTCGAGGACCCGCCCGTCGCCCCGCTCGACAAGCTCGCCGCCCGCCAGGCGACCGTCCTGCGCCGGGCGGTCGACGCGCTGGAGCACGCGGCGGCCGACGAGCGGGTCGCCGGGGTCGTCGCGCACGTCGGCACCCACCAGCCGACGCTCGCGCAGTCCGCGGAGCTGCGCGCCGCCGTCCGCGCCGTCCGCGACGCCGGGAAGCTGACGGTCTGCTGGTCCGAGGCGTACGGCCCCGAGCTCGGGGCCGGCAACGCCGGCTACCACCTGGCCACCGCGTTCGAGCAGGTCTGGCTGCTGCCCAGCGGCGGCATCGGGCTCGTCGGCGTCAGCGCGTCCGCCGTCCTGCTGCGCGACGCCCTCGACAAGCTCGGCGTCCGCACCCAGATCGGCCAGCGGCACGAGTACAAGACGGCCGCCGACACGTTCACCCAGCGCGAGCTCACCGAGCCGCACCGCGAGATGCTCGCCTCGCTCGCCGGCTCGGCGACCGACACCCTCGTGTCCGACGTCGCCGCGGCCCGCGGCCTGGACGCCGACGCGGTGCGGCAGGCGCTCGCCGCCGCGCCGCTGACCGCCCCGGACGCGCTCGACCGGGGTCTCGTCGACCACCTCGGCTACCGGGACGACGTGTACGCGGCGGTGCGCGAGCGGCTCGGAGAGGTCCGGCTGCAGTACCTCGACCGGTACGCCGCCGGCGCGGAGCGGGCCCGCTGGGGGGCGTCGCTGCTGCACCGCCACCGGCCGGTCGTCGGCGTCGTCCAGGTCTCCGGCCCGATCCACCTGGGCCGCAGCCGGCCCTCGACCCCGCTGACCGGCCCCAGCACCGGCTCGGACACGGTCGGTGCCGCCTTGCGGGCCGCGGCGCGGGACGACGACGTGGAGGCGGTCGTGCTGCGGGTCGACAGCCCCGGCGGCTCCTACGTCGCCTCGGACGCGATCCGCGACGACGTGCTGCGGCTGCGCAGCCTCGGCAAGCCGGTGGTGGCGTCGATGGCGAACGTCGCCGCGTCCGGCGGGTACTTCGTCGCCATGCCCGCCGACGAGGTGCTCGCCTCGCCCGGCACGGTCACCGGCTCGATCGGCGTGCTCGCGGGCAAGCAGGTGCTGCGGGAGACGCTGGAGCGCGTCGGCGTCCGGGTCGAGGGAGTCAGCGCGGCGCCGCACGCGGACATGTTCTCCGCCCAGCGGCCGTTCGACGACGAGGAGTGGTCGCGGCTCGAGGCGTGGCTGGACCAGGTGTACGCCGACTTCACCGGCAAGGCCGCGCACGACCGGGGGATGGCGGTGGACCGGCTCGAGCCGCTCGCCCGCGGCCGGGTCTGGACCGGCGCGGACGCCGCCCGGCACGGCCTGGTCGACACCCTCGGCGGGCTGTCGGTGGCCGTGGACGCCGCGTGCCGCCGGGCCGGAGTCCGCCGCCCGGCTGCGCGGGTGCGCCCGATGCCGCACGTCGGGCTGGTGGAGCGGCTGACCCCGCCGGAGAACAGCGAGTCACCCGCGGCGGTGGTGCGGTCGGCGGGTGACGGGTCCCTGCTGGCCGGTGCCGTCGGTGGGTGGGGGGTCGAGCAGCTGCTCGCGCGGACCGGGCTCGCCCCGCACGGCGCCCTCAGCCTGCCGGTGCAGGTCCGGTTGCGCTGACCGGTTGGGCTGACCCGGGCGGGGGGGTCTGCGGGGACCGCCGGGACGCCGTCCGCACCGGCACGGCAGACTCTGCGGGCCGTCGCGTGCGGACGCGGCGCAGGGAGGGTCACGTGGACGAGGGAAGCGGCGTCGCGCTGTTCAGCGGCCTGATGGTCATGCTCATGGTGCTGCTGTACGCGGCGCTCATCGGCGGCACGGTGTACCTGTACCTGCGGATCATCCGGAAGGCCGGCTACCCGGGCTGGTACGTGCTGCTGATGTTCGTGCCGGTCCTCAACCTCGTCGTGCTGGTGATGTTCGCCCTGCAGGAGTGGCCGATCGAGCGCGAACTGCGGGCCGCGCGTCAGGCGCTCGCCGCCCGCGGCCCCGGGGCGCCCGCGATCCTGCCGGGGACGGGCCACCCCGCCCTGCACGCCGGTCCGGGCGCGGCCGCGCTCACCCCGCCCCCCGCGTGGGCCGGCGGGGCGGTGCCGCCCCCGGCCGGGTGGTCCGGGCAGGGGCAGCCGCACGGGTGGGCGGCCGGTCCGGTCCCCGGACCCGACCCGTCCACGCGGCCGCCGTCCCCCTGAACCAGGCCGGAGCCGGCCGGAAGCCCGGAGGAAGCCCGCCGGTCGACTGGTGGGATCCCGCGCGCCGGGCCGCCGATGAGGCACACTGGTCGCCGCTCGGGAGGGCTGGCCGAGTGGCCGATGGCGGCGGTCTTGAAAACCGCTGAGGCGGTATCCATCCCGTCTCCGTGGGTTCGAATCCCACGCCCTCCGCACGGTGCCCCGCGCGGCGGGGTCGGAGCCGCTCCGACCCCGTCCGCGGTGCCGGGCGGCCCGGCGGGCGAGGGCACGGGAGGCACCCGGCCGCTCACTCACCGCAGCACGCCGTGCCCGCTGCGTGGGGACCGCGTGCGGACGTCGTCGCGCACCGTGCGCGCACGGCTGCGGACACGCGACGGATGTCGTACCCGCCGCCCGGATGTGGTCGACTCGTCCTCGTGTCCGGCCACCACCCCACCCGCGCGCACGCGTCCCGCCACGTCGACCCGCGCCAGACCTCCGAGGCCCCGGCGGTCGGGCCCGCCCCGGCCCGCGGCCCGAGCGCCGGCGCCGTCGTCCTGAGCCTGCTCGCGGCGGTCGTCGCGGGTGCCGTGGTCGGCGCGCTGCTCGCCCTCGGCGGTGGCGGCGACGAGGAGCCCGGGGGTGCGTCCACGCCCCGGACGGAGCAGACCGCCGCCGCGTCCGAGCCGATCGAGCCGGAGTCGGTGGAGAGCTTCGACCCGGTACCCGACGGCAGCGGGTTCCGTGACGACGGCGGGACGTGGCGCACCCAGCGGTACAACACCGCCGACTTCGGCCGCCTCAAGCCGGGCGTCGGGCTGGTCCTGGACCTCGGGGAGCCGCGGCAGGTGAGCGAGGTGACCATCCCGATGTCGTCCTCCGGCCTGGAGGTGGCCCTGCTCGGTGGTGACGAGCCGCCCAGCGGCGAGCCCGACGACTGGACGACGGCCGCCGAGGCCACCACCGGGGACGGGCCGACCGTCCTGTCCGGGGCGGACGCCGGGGCCCACCGGTACTGGATGATCTGGGTCACCGAGCTCGCACCGACCGAGGGCGGGTTCTCGGCGACCCTCGCACCGCCGACGGTCGAGGGCCCGCCCGCCGGCTGACCCGGTGTCGGTGGGCCGTCCTAGCGTGAGCGACGTGCACGCGACCCGCACCGTCCTGCGACCCGTGGGACGGCTCGACGTCCCGGCGGTCCTGGCGTTCCTCGGAGCGCACGCCGTCCCCGGTGTCGAGCACTGGGACGGTTCCGCCTACACCCGCAGCCTGGTCGTCGAGGGGCGGCCGGCCGTCGTCACGCTGACCGCGGCCGAGGACGCGGCCGAGGGCGCGGCAGACGGGGCAGACGGGGCCGACGGGGCGGTCGCGGTGCTGGCACGCGGCGTACCGGCGGACCACCCCGACCTCGTGCGCCGACTGCGGCACCTGACGGGGTGCGACGACGACAGCGCCCCGGCCGAGGCCCACCTGGCCGCTGACCCGGTGCTCGCCGGGCCCGTGCGGGACCGCCCCGGCCTGCGCGTCCCCGGCAGCGTCGACCACCTCGAGACCCTCCTGCGCACGATCATCGGGCAGCAGGTGTCCCTCGCCGGTGCCGCCACGACGACCGCCCGTCTCGTCGCGGCCGCCGGCCGGCCCCTGCCGCACGACCTCGTCGACGCGTGCGCCGGCGTCACGCACCTGTTCCCCAGCGCCGCGGCGGTCGCCCGGCTCGACCCCACCGGCCTGCCGATGCCGCGGGCCAGGGCGCGCACGGTGACGTCGACCGCCGCGGCGCTGGCCGGGTCCGGCGGCCGGTGGGAGCCCGACGCGCTGCCCGCCGACGACGCGCTGCTCGCCGTCCCCGGCGTCGGCCCCTGGACGGCGGGCTACGTGCGGCTGCGCACCCGTCGCGACCCCGACGTGCTGCTCCCGACGGACCTGGCCGTCCGCCGGTCCCTCACCCACCACGGGCTGGACCTCGCCGCGACCGTGGCGTGGGCGCCGTACCGGTCGACCGCGATGGTGCACCTGTGGGTCGGCTACCTCGCCCGGCGGAGCGCGGCGTGAGCACGTGGTGGACGGTCGTCCCCAGCCCCGTCGACGACCTGCTGCTCGCCACCGACGGCGAGGCGCTCACACGGGTCGCCTTCCACCCCCACGACGCGCTGCACGCCGCACGCGACGGCGGCTGGCACCACGACGACAGCCACCCCGTGCTCGTGACCGCCGCCCGTCACCTCGGTGAGCTGCTCGCCGGCGAGCGCCGCACCGTCGACGTCCCGCTCGCCCCGCACGGCACCGCGTTCCAGCGTCGGGTCTGGGACGCCCTGCTGACCATCCCGTACGGCACGACGACCACGTACGGCGCCCTCGCCGAGCGGCTCGGCCTGCCCCCCGGGGGCTCGCGGGCCGTGGGGCTGGCCAACGGCGCCAACCCGCTGCCGGTCGTCATCCCCTGCCACCGCGTCGTCGGCGCCGACGGCACCCTGACCGGCTTCGGCGGCGGGCTGGAGCGCAAGCGCTTCCTGCTCGACCTCGAGTCCCGCGGCAGCACGCTGTTCTGACCGGCGCCCGACCCGTCGGTGGCGTGACACGGGTGACAGCGAGTGTCGTCTTCGGCGCCCATGGGCCATGCTGATCACTGTGCGTGGTCTGCCGTCGCTGGAGCTGCTGCTGAGGTCCAACCCGTACCCCGGGCGAGGGCTGGTCGCGGCACGCACGCACGCGGGCGGGCTCGTCGTGGGCTTCTTCGTCACCGGACGCAGCCCCGCCTCGCAGGACCGGGTGCTGACCCGCGACCCCGGCGGTGACGTCGTCGTCGGTCCCGAGCACGGCGGACCCGCCGACCCGTTCCGCCACTACACGGCGCTCGCCCGGCGCGGCGACTGGCTGTGCGTCGGCAACGGCTGCCAGGTCGAGCCGCTCGCGACCTCCCTGGCGTCCGGCACCGACCCCCTCGCCGCGTTCAGCGAGCACGGGTACACCCAGGACGAGCCCTTCTTCACCAGCCGGCTGACCCTGGCGCTGCGGCTGGACGGCGAGCCGCGCGTCCTGCTCGGCGCCACCCGCAAGCCCCTGCGCGACACGGACGCGGCGGACGTCGTCCTGCTCGGGATCGGCGCCCTGCAACCCGCCGGCGCGGCCGTCCTCATCACGACCTACCAGTCGGACGGCGACCACGTCGGACCCGCGCAGGGGTACCGGGAGGTCGCGACCGACGTCTCGGACCGCCACGAGCTGCTGGACTGCCTGTGGGGGGCGCTCACGCCGGAGTACCGGGTGTGCGCTCTGGCCCTCGACGTCGCCGACCCGGACGACGTCCTGCTGCGCAACGACTAGCAGCCGGCCGGCCGGCGGAGGCGCCTCAGGCCAGCCCGCGCAGGAACGCCTCGGCCACGGGGACGGCCACCCGGCCGCCGCTCTCGCCGTCCTCCACCAGGACCGCGAACGCCACGTCGCCCTGGAACCCGATGGTCCACGCGTGGGTCGGCGGCGGGTCACCGGCCCCGTACTCCGCCGTGCCCGTCTTCGCGTGCACCGGCTCCCCGGGGACGTCGGCGAGCGCGGCCGCCGTCCCGCCCGTGACCACGCCTCGCATCAGCTCGCGGACCGTGCCCAGGTCCGCCACCGGCTGCGGCGGCGTGGCCCCGGGTGCGGGCGCCGGGTCGACGACCAGGGACGGCGCGGCCCAGGAGCCGCGGGCGATCGTGCCGGCGGCCACGGCCATGCCCAGCGGGCTGGCCAGGACCCGGCCCTGCCCGATCGTCGCGGCCGCCTTGTCGACCGGCGACTCGCTGACCGGCACCGACCCGGTGTAGGCGTCCGCGCCGACCGACCAGTCCACGCCCAGGCCCATCGCGGCGGCGGCCCGGTTCAGCGCCGCGTCGTCCAGGGTCGTCGACAGCGACACGAACGCCGTGTTGCACGACTCGGCGAAGTCGGTCCGGAACGGCACGTCGCCCGCCGCACCCCCCTCGAAGTTGCGGAACGAGCGGCCGTCCACCGTCGCGGTCGGGGGGCAGGGCACCACCTGGTCGGGCGTGAGGCCCGCCGCGAGCAGCGCCTGGGTGCTGATCGTCTTGAACGTGGACCCGGGCGGGTACTGGCCCGTCATCGCCCGGTTCGTGCCGGACGCCGGAGTGTTCGCCACCGCCAGCACCTCGCCGGTGCCCACCCGGACCGCGACCAGCGCCGCGTTCGCGCCCGGCGCGGCGGACGCCAGGGCGGCGTCGGCGGTCTGCTGCACGTGCGCGTCCAGCGTCAGCGTCACCGGTGTGCCGTCGACCGGCTCCACGCCGAACAGCTCGGTGGTCTCCTCGCCGCGGGCGCGCACCACGGTCAGGCCCGCGGTGCCGCCGAGCCGCTCGTCGTACTGGCGCTGCAGGCCCGACAGCCCCGCGGTGTCCCCGGCGGCCAGCCGCCCGCCGGACTCCTCCACGAGCTCGGCCGTCACCGGCCCGACCGTGCCGAGCAGCGCCCGGGCGAACTCCCGCGTCGGGGCCAGCGGCAGCGTCGACTCGCGGAACACCGTGCCGGGCAGCGGCTGCAGCCGGTCGCGCAGGGCGTCGTAGTCGGGTCGGCGCAGGGTGATGACCTCGACGAAGGCGTCGGGGGAGGCGCCGCGCACCTGCTCGGCCAGCGCGGCGGCGTCCACGTCCAGCAGTCCGGCCAGGGTGGTGCTCAGCGCGGCGACGTCCTGGACGCGGGAGGGCTGCACGCCGACCACGACGACGGGCTGCTGGCCGACGAGCACGGAACCGTCGGTGGCCAGCAGGTCGGCGCGCTGGGCCGGCACGCGGCGCGTCGACAGGGTGTCCCCGGCCTGCACGTCGGGGGCGACGAGCCCGGTGGACCACTGCGCCGTCCAGCGCGACGGGTCCTCCTCCGCCAGCGGCACCTCCCGCGCGTAGGACCAGCCGTCCGGGCCGAACGGCCAGGTGACCTGCAGCGTGGCCGTCCCGGTGCTGCCGTCGTCCGGCGAGCGGGTCACGTCCGCGACCTCGACGGTGGGTGGCACCTCGCCCAGCCCGGCGACCACGGCGGCGTACTCCTCCTGCACGGCCGCGGGGTCCCCGTCCCACGGGGCGCCGGTCAGGTCGCCCGCGGACCACGCCACCGCCACCTGCTCGGCGGCGCGGCGGGCGGCGTCGTCCCGCTGCGCCTCGCGGTCCCGGTGCCGCAGCACCAGGAACCCGGCGACCAGCGCCACCACCACGACGGCCGCCAGCGCGGCCAGAAGTCCGTTTCGCCCCCGTCGACCCACGCGCGGCACTCTAGAGGGCCTTCCGGAGCGTGGCGGGCGTGGTGCAGTCTGTCGCCACCCGACGAAGGAGTCAGCCCGTGCGCAGCACCATGCAGAACCGTCCGCTCCTCATCTCGCAGGTCCTCGAGTACGGCACCCGGCTGCACGGCGCCTCCGAGGTCGTGACCTGGACGGCGGACGGTCCGCGGCGCACGACCTACCGGGACTTCGGCGACGAGTGCCGCCGGCTCGCGAACGCGCTGCGCCGGCTCGGCGTCGACGGTGACCAGCGCGTCGCCACCTTCATGTGGAACAACACCGAGCACCTCGCCCTCTACCTGACCGTGCCGTCGATGGGCGCGGTCCTGCACGCCCTGAACATCCGGCTCTTCCCCGAGCAGCTCGTCTACGTCGCCAACCACGCCGCCGACGAGGTCGTGGTCGTCGACAACTCCCTCGCCGCGCCGTTCGCCAAGCTGCTGCCGCACCTGCGCACCGTCCGCGACGTCGTCGTCAACGGCCCGGTGCCCGACGAGGTGCGCGAGGCGCTCGCCGGCTCGGGGGCGCGGGTGCACGACTACCGCACCCTCGTGGACGCCGAGGAGCCGGAGTTCACCTGGCCCGACCTGGACGAGGACACGGCCGCGGCGATGTGCTACACGTCCGGGACGACGGGCAACCCGAAGGGCGTCGTCTACTCCCACCGCTCCAACTACCTGCACTCGATGCAGGTCTGCATGGGCGGCGGGCTGAGCATCACCCAGGGCGACCGGGTGCTCGCCGTCGTCCCGATGTTCCACGCCAACGGGTGGGGCCTGCCGTACGCGGGGCTGCTGTCCGGCGCGAGCCTGGTGATGCCGGACCGGTTCCTGCAGGCCGAGCCGCTCGCCGCGATGATCCAGGCCGAGAAGGTCACCAGCGCCGGGGCCGTCCCCACCATCTGGGCCGACCTGCTGCGGCACCTCGACGAGCGCTCCGAGGCCGGTGAGCCGGTCGACGTGTCGTCGATGACGCGGGCGATCGTCGGCGGCTCGGCGTGCCCGCCGTCCCTGATGACGGCGTTCGAGGAGCGGTACGGCGTGCAGGTGCTGCACGCGTGGGGGATGACGGAGACCTCCCCGCTGGGGTCGGTCGCCGTCCCGCCGGCGGAGGCCGAGGGGGACGAGGTCTGGCGGTACCGGGTCACGCAGGGGCGGTTGTCGCCGCTGGTGGAGGCCCGGCTGATCGGGCCGGACGGCCAGGAGGTCCCCTGGGACGGCGAGTCCGTCGGCGAGCTGGAGGTGCGCGGGCCGTGGATCACCGGCTCGTACTACCTCGCACCCGACGAGGAGGCGGACGCCGAGGCGCTCGCCAAGTTCGACGACGGGTGGCTGCGGACCGGGGACGTCGGCTCCCTGACGCCCGACGGCTTCCTCAGCCTCACCGACCGGGCGAAGGACGTCATCAAGTCCGGTGGCGAGTGGATCAGCTCGGTGGAGCTGGAGAACGCGCTGATGGGGCACCCGTCGGTCAAGGAGGCCAGCGTCGTCGGGGTCCCCGACGAGCGGTGGGGTGAGCGGCCGCTGGCGACGGTCGTCGTCGCGGACGGCACGGACGTCACCGCCGAGGAGCTGCGCGAGTTCCTGGCGGACAAGGTCGCCCGGTGGCAGCTGCCGGAGCGGTGGGCGTTCATCGACGAGGTGCCCAAGACCAGCGTCGGCAAGTTCGACAAGAAGGTCCTGCGGCGCCGGTTCGCCGAGGGGGACCTCGACGTGCGGACGCTCTGACCGCGAGCCCCCGCTCGGGGGCGCGCGGCCGCCGCGCGGGGCGGCGGCGGGGTCAGCCGCAGATCGTGTCGACGTCCTGCGCGGTGTCGGGGTCGGCGTCCGGGACGACCGGCTCGCCGTCGCGGCCCAGCGTCACGGTCGGGGACGGCTCGGGTGCGGGGTCGGGTGCCGTCCCCGGGGCCGTCGTCTGGCTCGCGGGCGGCGGCTCCGGCGCGGGCGGCACGAGCGCGTCCTCGACGGCGTCACGGATGGCGCCGTAGTCCGGGTCCACGGTGTTGACGTTCTCGTCGGTGAACGGCAGCGACCGCAGGGTGCCGCCCTGCACACGCCGGGCCAGCTCGACGAACGCGTCGAGGTGGTCGGCGGGGATGTCGGTGCGCACGTTGCGCTCGGCGGACGCCGCCAGGCGGGGGAACGCCCGGGCCAGCGCGACGGGGTCGATCTGCTCCGCCGCGGCGGCGATGACGCACTGCTGGCGCTTCATCCGGGCGTAGTTGCTGGAGTCGGCGCGGGAGCGGGCGAACCACAGCGCGTCGTGCCCGTTGAGGACCCGGCGCCCCGGCTCGATCCAGCCGACGGGCCGCTGGCCGGTGATGCCGATCGGCACCCGGCGGGCGACGGTGATCTCGAGGCCGCCGAGCGCGTCGACGACGTCCTCGAAGCCGGCCATGTTGACCATCGCGTAGTAGTCGATCTGCAGCCCGAGGATCTCGGACACGACCTGCTGGGTGGCCGTCAGGCCCGGCTCGTCGACCCCGGGGTAGAGGTCGGGGTTGGCGTCCGCCCAGGTCCACACGGCGTTCAGGTGGCAGTCCAGGCCGTCGCAGTTGAACCCGTTGGGCCACTCCCGCGCGGCCGGGGTCCCCTTCGGGAACGGCGCGTTCGGCAGGTTCCGGGGCAGGTTGAACAGCACCGTGTCGCCGGTCCGGGTGTCGATGCTGGCGACGATGATCGTGTCCGGCCGGATGCCCTGGCGGTCCTCGCCGTCGTCCGTGCCGAGCAGCATCACGTTGAGGCGCGGCACGTCCTCCCACGGGTCGGCGTCCGCGGCGTCGGGGGCGGCGAGGTTCGGGTCGCGGCCCTCGTCGCCGAAGACGTTGAGGACGACGGACCGCTGCGCGAGCGCGTACCGGCCGACCGTCCCGGCAGGGACGAGGACGGCCGTGACGAGCGCGGTCACGAGGGCGAACGCCAGCAGGTTCTGCCCGGCCCCGAGGGCGCCGCGGCGCAGCGCCCGGTGGCCGGCGACGATGACGGCGGCCCACACCAGCCCACCGGCCGCGGCCGCGACCGCGATCGCGAGCAGGGCGTCGGGGCGCACGGCCAGGCGCAGGGCGACGTCGTCGAGGCGGCCGGTGGCGTACAGGCCGACGACGCCCGCGAGGACGGCCGCGAGGGTGGCGAGCAGGAGCCAGCCGACCCGGCGCCGGCCGGCGGCCAGCTGCGCCGTGCCGGGGACGAGGGCACCCAGGGTGGTGAGGGTGACGAGGCGGCCGAACCCGTCGCCGCGGGCACTGGCGTGCCGACCCCGGCTGCGGGCGGAGCGGGCGGCGGTGACGGCCTCGTGCCGGGCGCGGGCGCGCAGGGCGCGACGGCTCGGCAGGGCGTCGGCGCTCACGCTCGCTCCTCTCACGCTGGACGGGCCGGTCGGCGGCTGGGACGACTCGCGGGACGACTCGCAGTGACCATTCCACCACTGCCTGGGCCGGGTGCAGCGCGTGGACGACGCGTCCGCTGTGCGGAGGTCGTGAAGATCATGGCTCTCGCGCGGCCGTGCGGGCCGCGGGTGGGCCGTCCGGGTGAGGGGCGCGTCGACCCGCGGGTGGTGGGGTGCTGCTTTGCCGACGTCGCCGCGGGACGGCTACCCTGGCGCCGCGAGGTCCAGGAGGCGTCGCCTAGTCCGGTCTATGGCGCCCGCCTGCTAAGCGGGTTTGGGTCTAACAGCCCATCGAGGGTTCAAATCCCTCCGCCTCCGCCATGCGATCAAGCCCCCGCCCGGGTTGTGGGCGGGGGCTTGATCGCATCTCAGACGCTGTGGGATTTGGGAGGAGCGAGCGCCAGCGAGCGACGGCTCCCTCCGCCTCCGCCAGCCGCCGGCGCCCCCGCCAACCCACCCACCCCCCTCACACCAACGGCGCAACTCCGGTCCCTGTGAGGGACCGGACCTGCGCCGTTGACCACGGACCGTAGGACGGCGGCGGGGCCGCCGTCCTACCGGTGCGTCACTGGACGCCGAGCCGCGCCTTGAGCCCGTCGAGCTCGGTCCACAGCTGCGCGGGCAGCGTCTCGCCGAACTTCTCGAACCACTCGGTGATCTGCGGGATCTCGGCCTTCCACTCCTCGGCGTCCACCGTGAGGCAGGTCGCGAGCTCCTCGTCGGTCATGCCCAGGCCGTCGGTGTCCAGCGACCCGGCGGTCGGCACGTGCCCGATGGGGGTCTCCTGCGCCTCGGCGGTGCCCTCGATCCGCTCGATGATCCACTTGAGGACGCGGGAGTTCTCGCCGAAGCCGGGCCAGACGAACTTGCCGTCCTCGTCGCGGCGGAACCAGTTGACGTAGAAGATCCGCGGCAGCTTGGCGGAGTCGGCGTCCTTGCCGACGTTGATCCAGTGCTGGAAGTAGTCACCGGCGTTGTAGCCGATGAACGGCAGCATGGCCATGGGGTCGCGGCGGACGACGCCGACGGCACCGGTGGCGGCGGCGGTCGTCTCGGACGACAGCGTCGCGCCCATGAACGTGCCGTGGACCCAGTCCCGGGCCTCGGTCACCAGCGGGATCGTGCTGGCGCGACGCCCGCCGAAGAGGATCGCGGAGATCGGCACGCCCTTCGGGTCCTCGTACTCCGGCGCGAGGATCGGGCACTGGTTGATCGGGGTGCAGTAGCGGCTGTTCGCGTGGCTGGACAGCTCGCCGGACTCCGGCGTCCAGTCCTCGCCCTTCCACGACGTGGCGTGCGAGGGCTCGTTCTCCAGGCCCTCCCACCACACGTCGCCGTCGTCGGTCAGCGCGACGTTGGTGAAGACCGAGTTGCCCTTCTCCAGCGTGCGCATGGCGTTCGGGTTGGTCTTCTCGTTGGTGCCGGGGGCGACGCCGAAGAAGCCGAACTCGGGGTTGACGGCGTAGAGGCGGCCGTCGTCGCCGAACCGCATCCAGGCGATGTCGTCGCCGAGCGTCTCGACCTTCCAGCCGGGGATCGTCGGCTGGAGCATCGCCAGGTTCGTCTTGCCGCAGGCGCTCGGGAACGCCGCGGCGACGTAGTGGACCTGCTGCTGCGGGGACGTCAGCTTGAGGATGAGCATGTGCTCGGCGAGCCAGCCCTCGTCCCGCGCCATCACCGACGCGATGCGCAGCGAGTAGCACTTCTTGCCCAGCAGGGCGTTGCCGCCGTAGCCGGAGCCGTAGCTCCAGATCGCCCGCTCCTCGGGGAACTGGACGATGTACTTGGTGTCGCTGCACGGCCACTTCGCGTCCTGCTGCCCCGGCTCGAGCGGGGCGCCGACGGAGTGCAGGGCGGGGACGAAGTCCGCGTCGAGCTCCTCCATCCGGCGCAGGATCCGCTCGCCCATGCGGGCCATCACCCGCATCGAGACGACCACGTACTCGGAGTCGGTGATCTCGACGCCGAACATCGGCTTCTCGGCGTCCAGGTGGCCCATGACGAACGGGATGACGTACATGGTCCGGCCACGCATCGACCCGCGGTACAGGTCGGTCATGATGGCCTTCATCTCGTCCGGGGCCATCCAGTTGTTGGTGGGCCCGGCGTCCTTCTCCTCGACGGAGCAGATGTAGGTCCGGTCCTCGACGCGGGCGACGTCGGTCGGGTCGGAGGCGCACCAGAACGAGTTGGGCTTCTTGCTCTCGTCCAGCCGGACGAACGTGCCGGCGTCGACGAGCTTGTCCGTGAGCCGCGTCCACTCCTCGTCGGAGCCGTCGCACCAGTGGACGGCGTCGGGCTGGGTGAGCTCGGCGACCTCGTCGACCCAGGCGCGCAGCCGGGTGTGCGTGGTGGGCTGGGTGCCTTCACCCGTGGTGGTCTGCGTGGTCATGGTGCGTTCTTCCCTCCGCGCGGTCGCCGTCGACCTGGTCAGTGGGAACGGACGTCCACCGAGGGGTGCGGGGCGCCCCGGGCTCGACCGGGGCCACGACCCTCGGACGTCGTCGTTCCGGGCGTGTGGCTCACGGTAGCCCTGCATCCACAGGCTGAACATCGCGAGAACAGGCCCCGCTCGTGAAATCTCTCACAAGAGAACCGGTTTCGCCGGAAGGCTGCCCGAGGGTGCTCGATCGTGCAGGAACTCGTGCGTACTCGGGCACGGCGGCCGAGGCGACGGTGCAGGTGAGGTGCAGCTCAGGGACGCGGCGGAGCGCCCCGACGTCGTCCGCGCGGGTCGATCACTGGTACGTGACGAGGTCCGGTACGGGGGTGAGGTCGAAGGTCTGCTCGGGGGTGAAGGTCGGGGAGTCCTCGTCGTAGAAGTTCTTCCACCCCCAGGCCAGCTCCGGCGAGGCGCCGGCGAGCACCGCCCGCCAGGTGGCGAGCTTCTGGCCGGGGTTGCCGTTGCCGTCGGCGTGCACGAGCACCTGGACCTCGTCGAGGCCGGTCACGACCTGCTCCCGGCCCGGCAGCATGCTCAGCCGGAACTGGTGCAGCACGAGCAGCTTCTGCGGCAGCTGCGCCTCGCGCGTGAGCTCCGCGAGCCACGTCACCACGGCGTTGACCTCCGCGTCGTCCACCGAGCCGATCTGCTGCATGTGCCGCTCGCCGGGCGCGAGCCGCCACTCCGGGTCGAGCGCCAGACCCACGTGCGGACGCCGCAGCAGGTCCTCGTACAGGCGCGCCTGGGTGAGGAAGTCGGTGCGTCCGGGCTGCAGGTCCAGCAGCACGTACACGCCCGCCTCCCCGGCGGCGTCCACCCACGGCGCCAGCTCCTCCGCCGGCACCTCGTTGGAGTAGTTGCCGTCCGCCCCCGGGCCCGCCGACGCCACCGTGGCGATGATCTCGAACGCCGGGACGACGGGCCGGTCGCTCAGCGCGTCGTACGGCGCGGCCGTGTCCTTCGCCCGGACGACCGCCTGCTCCAGCGGCTGCTCACCGAGCACGCCCAGGGACGGCGTCCCCGGGTGCCCGTAGAGCGCGACGAGGCGCCGTCCCGGGAAGAGGGTCTGCCCGCCGCCGGGCAGCTGCACGCCGGTGCGGACGACGCCGAGCCGGCGGTCCAGCACCTCCTGCGTCCCGAACGCCGCGCCGAGCGCGAGGACCGCGGACGGTGGTGACCCGGCGAACGCGGTGACCAGCGGCGCGGACGAGCGCGGGTCCCCGTCGGGCACGACGTGGACGGCGGCCCCGGCGGCCCGGGCGGTCGCCACGGCCGCGAGGTGGTCGGGGGTCCCGGTCGTCAGCACCGCCACGTCGTCGAGCGGGTCGGGCCGGTCCGGCACGTCGAGGCCGTCGGCGTCCCGCCCGGTGGCCGGGGGCTCGCCCGGGTGCGGGGCGAGGAGCGCGGGCTCGGCGGGGTCCAGCCCGGCGACGGCCATGGTGGCGGCCGCCGCGGCGACCACCGGGGCGTCGGCCTCGGGTAGGGAGGCCCACTCGCTGTCGACCAGGTCGCCGAGCGCGGCGTCGTCCTCGGGGGCGGGGACGGCCCGCACGTCGGGTGGCGGGGCGACGTCGCCCACGACGACCACCGTGTCCGTCCCCAGCCGGTCGAGGTGAGCGGCGACCTCGCCATCCGCCGGCGCCGGCGTGGGCGCGGCTGTCCCCGTTCCCGTCCCCGTCGGGCCGGAGTCGTCCGCCGGGGCGCCGAGCAGCAGCGGGGCGCCGACCGCGACGGCGACCGATCCCGCCCGCAGCTGCGCCTCGACGTCACCGACCGGGGCCAGCACCGCCACCGGGGAGCGCTCGTACAGCGCCGCCACGGTCGCCGCGGCCAGCGAGGCGGCGTCCGCGCCGGGGACCACCGCGGCGCCCTCCGGCTGCGCGAGGGTGGCCGCCGACGTCGTGGCGCCGTCCGTCGGTCCGGCTGCCCGGTCACCCCCGCCCGTGTCGGGGGCGTCGGTGCAGGCGGCGAGGACGGCGGCGGCGAGCACGGCGGCGGTCGCGGCGGCAAGACGTCGGGTCGTGGTCACGGTGGCCTCTCGTCGTCGGCGGGCCCGGTGGGGCAGGCCGGCGGGTGGGGTCGCGCGCGTTCGTTCTGTCCGGATCGTCCCCGACCCTACGGCGGCGAGCCCGTGCCTGCGCGGCTCCACGAACCCGATTTCGACCTGGCGTCGGGGTCGGGTACCCTCGTGCGTCGGACGCAAGTCCGAGCGCCCGTAGCTCAACGGATAGAGCATCTGACTACGGATCAGAAGGTTAGGGGTTCGAGTCCCTTCGGGCGCGCTCGTTGAGACAGCGACGTGGAAGGCCCGTGACCGAGAGGTCACGGGCCTTCGGCGTTCCCCGACGTCGGGTCCGGTCACCGAGCGCAGTCGGCCCGCTGCGTGGGCAGTCAGCCGAGGACCGCGAGCACCTCGCGGAAGCCCGCCTCCGCCAGCCGCCTCGCCTCGGCGAGGCCGCGCGTGCGGTCAGCGGTGCCGTCGAGGTCGTCCCGGTCGAGCTGGGCGATCACGAAGTCGCGTACCGGACGGGGAACCGTCCCGGTGCCGAGCTCGCGGGTGCGGCCCTTCAGGTCGACCAGCCCGTCGACCGCCGCCACGACGTCACCGGGCGCGCCGGCCTCGTGCAGCAGGTCCTGCACGCGCATCGGGGGGACCGCCTGCTGCGGGTGGGCAGCCATCCAGTGCAGGGCGGCGGCGGGCCGCAGCGCGTAGAAGACGCCCTTGAGGCGTACCGGGGCGTCGGGACCCGTGACCCTGAGACGCTCCCACTGCTGCCGCCCGAGGTGGAGGTAGTGCCGTGCCACCAGCGCCGGTTCGACGACGTCGTCGGCCAGGTCCAGCAGGAGCTCGCGGAAGCGTCCGTCGCCCCGGTAGACGATGGGCGACCGCAGCCACTCCAGCACCGTGGCGTTGCCACGGACCATCAGGTCGACGGCCTTGCGGACGTCCCAGCCGTTGACGTCGAGGACGGCGTCCAGTGGCGTCTCGATGACGTCGCGCGGGGGCCACGGCGTGAGGTAGTCCGTGGCCCGGTGCACGTACAGGAACCGGCAGTCGTAGTCGCTGTCCGGGGAGGGGAACCCCCAGGCGCGACTGCCGCTCTCGACGGCCCACCCGATGCGGACCCGGTGCTCGTCCTCCACCCGTGCGAGCCGCCCGTCGACCAACCGGACGACGGCCGGGTCGAGGTCGTCGGGGACGTGCCGCACGCGCTGAACCTACCGGCCTCGCACGTGGCGCCTCGCCCTCACCTGACGACGACGTTGAGGATCGGGCTGCCGGGGAGGTCCTCGGCGTGGGTGGCGAGGAAGGTGACCGACAGCGCGTAGCCGTCGTCCGTCTCGGCGTCCAGCACGATCGTCGTCCCCCATCCCCCGGACACCCCCGGGGCGCCGTACTCGATACCGAGGTCGCTCGCCGTGTCCGCCCACGTCAGGCCGCCCGGCAGGTCGCCCGCGTCGGCGCTGAAGCTCGAGTCCGACGCCGGCAGGCCCAGGGCCGTCTCGTCGTTGTACAGCGTCACGGCGACGACCGTGCCGGCGTCGTCCGCCGTCAGCGAGAAGCCCTGCGACTGCACGTGGACGTCGGTGCCCGGCTCACCCCAGTCCGTACCGAGGTCCTCGGTGTAGGTGACGAACACCGGGTCGGACCACAGGTCGCGGCCCAGCGCCCACTGCCACACCTCGCCCTCGGGGCCGGCCACCGCGTCCTCATGACCCACGCCCGTGCCCTCGTACCCAGCGTCCGCCAGGGCGCTCCGCGCGGCCAGGGCCGGAGGTCACCGTGCCGCCCGGATGGTTGCCCGTGGGGTCCTCGACCCCAGCCCGGCCGCCGCGGTTGGCTGGGACGACCGGCCGGCCAGCAGGGGGAGGACCATGACGGCGGATCCGAGGGTCGACCTGAGGGTCGCCGTCGAACCGGACCGCGTCGACCTGGCGGCCGGACGGCAGGAGACGGTCACCGTCACCGTCCGCAACGTCGGGCGGACCGTCCAGCACGTCACCACCCGGGTCGAGGGGCTGCCCGACGGCGCCACGTTCCGGCCGGACCCGGAGGCCGTGAAGCTCCTGCCCGGTGACGAGGCGACGGTGGTCCTGGAGCTGCGGCTGCCCGAGCGACCCCCGCCCCGCGCCGGCACCCACGTGCTGGGCGTGCTGTGCGCGTCCACGCACGACCGCTCCGTGTCGCACTGCGAAGAGCTGCGACTGTCCGTGGCCGCGGCGCCAGCCGCGACCCTGACCCCCGACCGGACCCTGGTGCGGACCCGCCGGCACGGCCGCTTCGTCCTCACCGCCGCCAACACCGGCAACCAACCGCTGCGCCTCGGCCTGCGGGCCACCGACCCCGAGCAGGTCCTGCACGCGCGGATCAGCCCACCGAGCGTGGAGCTCGCGCCGGGTCAGCAGGGCCACGTGGTCGTGGCGCTCTCCGGTCCGACGGTGTGGACCGGTCAGGACCGGCAGCACGCCGTGCGCCTGGACGCCACCGGCGAAGGGGTGGAGGCCACGACGACGGTCCAGTTCGTCCAGCGGCCCCGCCTGCCCGGTGGCGCGCTGCGCACCGTGGGCGCGGTCGCCGCGCTCGCCGTCCTCGTCGCCGCCGTCGTGGGCGGGGCGCTGATCGCGCGCGACGGCGACGACGACCCCCCGAACGGCCCCACGCCCACGGCGTCACCGACGGATGGACCCACCCCGACCGAGACCACCGCCGAGCCGACACCGACGCCGACGGAGGAGCCGACCGAGGAGCCCACCCCCACGGAGACCGAGCCGCCCGACGTCGTCGACCGGTTCGAGGACTTCGAGGACCTGCAGCCCGGGCCGCTCACCGGTGGGCTGGACGGCGTCCGGGTCAGCACCCGCCCCTCGCAGGCGTGCGCCGACACGGAGACGGTCGTGGCCGAGGAGGTCGACGACGACGTGCGTCTCACCGCCGGAGCGACGACGGCCACCTGCCGCTCCACGCCGCTGCTGCTCGCCTTCGACGACCCCGCGACGTCCGTGCGGCTCGGTGTGCCGGAGGGCCCCACCTACCGGCTCGTCGTGGAGGACGACACGGCGGGGACGACCGCGTTCACGGCCAGCGCGGCCGACGGGGTTGTCGACGTCCCGGTCGCCCCCGGTCGGTCGGTGAGCCGGATCCTGCTGGCACTCGACCCGAGCGAGATCGGGGACGACCCCGAGGCGGTGCTCGCGCTGACCGCCCTGCGCTGGCAGGTGCCTGGCTGACCGCACGGTCAGGGCAGCGCGAGGAAGCCCATCTCGCTGATCGCGACGTCGTCGTACCGCGCGCCCTGGTACACCGAGAGCACCTCGATGGTCACCGTGGACGTCGGACCCAGGTCGGCGTCGACGACCTGCGGGTCGCGGGTGTCCGCGAACGTCACCTCCACCGACCCGGAGTCGCCGCTGATCCGCGCACCGGCGACGCGGTGGTTCGCGGCGAACAGGTCCTCCCCGGTCGGGCCGGTCTTGACGTACCCGTTGAGCACCTGCAGGGCGGTCACGTGCAGCGGCCCGTCGAAGGTGTAGCGCAGGCGGACCCCCTCCGGTGGTATCCCCGGGGGGTCGGCGTCCACGTTGCCGTCGTGGTTCCACGCCGTCGCCGGGTTGCCGTCCAGCGTCAGCTCCGGGCCGTAGGTGACGTCGCCGTCGGGCTGCTGGATGCTCGACGCCTCGGCCCGCACGATCCGCTCGCGCGGCACCGGCGCCGCGGTGCCTGGTGGGTCCTCCTGCCCCGGACCTCCGCCGTCGCCGCCGAACAGCGTGACCACCGCGAACGCGGCGGCCGCCGCCACGAGGACGAGCACCGTGACGCCGACGAGGACGGGCGTCATCGACCGCCGCCGCGGCGGCGGCGGTGGCGGAGGGGGTGGCGGCGCGTCCTGGCCGCGCAGCCGGGTCCCGCACCGCACGCACCAGGTGCGTTCGCGCTCGTTCTCCGTCCCGCACGACGGGCAGGTCGGGCCGGCGGCCGGGAGGGGGCGCAGCACCTGGGTGTCGGACGCCTGCGGGGCGTCGACGGGCGTCGCGTCGGCGTCGTCCACGGTGGTGTCGTCGTCGGCCTCGCCCGGGCGGCGCGTGGTGGACCGGCTCGCCCTCGGCGGCTCGCGGTCCTCGAGGAACTCCAGCGGGAAGCCGCACTCGCACAGCGGCTGGTCGGACGGCACCCGCCGCCCGCAGTCGGGGCAGGTGACCGTGCCGCGGGTCCGTGCCGGGTCAGGTGCCATCGTCCTCGCCCTCCGGGTGGTAGCCCTCGTGACCATCGTCCTCACCGACGGCGCGTCCGGCCACCTCGAGCCGGGCCACCGCGCCCACGGGCAGCTCACCGCGCACCAGGGCCAGCAGCTGGCCGTCGGTCAGGTCACCGGCGTGGTCGACCCGCACCACGACCGTCGGGTCGTGCGGCGGCACGTCGTCGCGCGGGCCGAGGACGCCGCCGGCGTCGGTGACGACGGTCCGCGCGCCCGTCGCCGCCGACACCACCTCCTCCAGGCAGAACCGCGTCCCCCGCCACGGAAGGGTGCGGCCGACCGCGCGCAGCAGCGCCCGCTGCCGCTCCGGGGACTGCCCCGGCTCCAGGTCCACGGCCAGCCACGCGGCGACGTAGCGCAGCATCTCCGGGGTGGCCAGGTCCGGGTCGAGGAGGTGCTCGGCCCCGTCGACGCGCTCCCGGACCGAGTCGCTGACCTGCTCCAGGGCCAGCACGAAACCGGCCAGCACCTGGTCCTCCTGCATGGCCCGCGGCAGCTGGCGCAGCAGCCAGCCGGTGCTCGTCACGAGGTGACCACCACCCGGTGCCGGTAGGACAGGAACAGCGCCTCGGGCGGCAGCGGCACGCGCTGGTCGACCTGGCTGCGACGGTCGGGGTGGCGCAGGTCGACCGTGAAGAACCGCACGGTGCGGACGTCGAGCACCCCCGGGACGGACCGCAGCACGGCGTGCGCGTCGTAGATCGTCAGCTCCTCGTCGAACGGCCAGCCGGTCCCGTCGGAGCCGCCGCGCAGCGGGTCGAGCATCGCGTACAGCGCCTGCTCGGCGCTCTCGCGCACCGTCTCCGGCCGGATGCCGGGCGCCCCGCGGACGTCGGCGACGACGGTGATCCCCTGGTACCGCGGGGTGCCGACCTGCACCCGCACGGTCAGCACCCGCCGCGGTTCGAGGGTCTGCCGGATGCGCTCGACGAGGTCGTCGGGGACCGCCAGGTCGTCGAGCTGCAGCCGCTCGGGCAGGACGTCGACGCGCGGGACGACGAGCAGCCGCGCCGGGCCGCCGTCCCGCTCGGGGTCCAGGCAGCGTGCCCTCGCGACCCCGCGGACGGCGTCCAGCGCCAGCCGCTCGACGTCGCGGCGGGTGACGGCGCGCCCGCCGCCGCGCAGCGTCATCGGGCCGCGCACCCGCGCGTTCTCCACCGTCTCCGCGTCGACGCCGCCGGTGGCAGCGTGCCGGTTGGTGACGCCGGCGACGAACGGGACGGTGGTCCGCAGCTCCTCGAGCTGGCCGGCGGCGACGTTGCCGCGGCGCCCCCCGCCGTAGCGGTAGCCGGTGACCCACACCTGGGCGTCGGGCTCGGGGACGGCGCCGTGCTGGTGGGCGGTGCCGTGCCGGTCCAGCACCCGGGGACCGAACCGCACCTCGCCGGTCGCGCCGTTGACGGTGACGACCCGCTCGTCGGGGCCGACGTCGGCGAAGTCGGCGACCTCCGCCCAGTCCTGCGCCCCCGGCTCGGTGCGCCCCGGGCGGCTGGGCGCGACCACGCGCACGGTCTCGCCGGGACGCCGGGGCAGCACGGGGTGCCGGCGCAGCTGGAAGACCTGCCCGGGCCGGCCCGTGCTCGTGCCCAGCAGCTCGGCGGGTGCCGGCTCGCCGTGCTGGGCGGGGACCGCGACCCCCAGGGTCGCGGCGCTCAGCGCCTCCAGCACGGGCGGGCGTCGGTAGGGCGGCTGGTCCGCGGCGGGGGTGACGAGCCGGCACCGCAGCCAGTGCGCCCGCGCCGGGCCGAGCGCCAGCAGCGCGTGCCGCTGGGGCAGCAGGACCTCCACCTGGCCGGTCGTGTTGAACCCGGCGCTGGTGTCGCTGAGGACCTCGGCGGTCTGCCACGCGCCGCCGTCCCAGGCCTCCCACACGCGCGGCGGCCGCGTGGGGTCGACGCCGGCGCCCTCCGGCCCGGTGCGCAGGTCGAGGCGGACCAGGCACCCGGCGAGCGGCTCGGCGAACCCGACGTAGAACGCCTCGTCCGGTTGCAGCGACTCGAACAGGACCACGGTGCCGGCCTCGCGGGACAGGTCGTCCCAGCGGTCCTCGAGCTGCTGGCCGCGGCTGACCAGGCACGCGGACAGCCGCGGCGGCACCGCTTCGGCGTCGTGCTCGGTGAGGAACACGACCGGCTCGTCGTCGGCGCGGCGGGTGCCGACCTGCGTCCCGGCGGGGACGCGCACCGCGGCGTCCTGCGGTGCGGTGAGCCGGAACAGCAGCTCGGTCCGGGCGGGCACCGAGGAGAACAGCTCGACGCCGACGAGCTCGAGGAACTTCACGTACAGCCGGTCGGGCACCTGGTTGAGCCGGTACAGGACCATCTCGGTCATCCACGCGAACAGCTCGACGAGTGCCACGCCCGGGTCCGACACGTTGTGGTCGGTCCAGTCCGGGCAGTAGCGGGGGATGAGGCGCTTGGCCTCGTCGACGATGTCCTGGAAGCGGCGGTCGTCCAGGCTGACCACGGGCAGCGTCACGGCGCGGCCTCCTCACGGGGGATGACGTAGAAGGGGTGGACGAGGTTGCGCCGGTCGTTCGTGGTGGCGACGCGGTAGTCGAGGTGCACGTGGACGGCGCCGGCGGCCGGGTCGGCGACGGCCTCGACGCGGTCCAGGACGACGCGGGGCTCCCACCGCTCCACGGCCTCGCGGACGGCGTGCTCGATGAGGCCGAGCGTGGACGGCGTCATCGGCGCGTACACCTGGTCCCACAGGGCGCAGCCGAAGTCCGGTCGCATCACCCGCTCCCCGGGGGACGTCGTCAGGATCATCCGCAGGGCGGCGTCGATGTCGTCGGACCCGCCGACGAGCCGGACGGCGCCGGTCGGGGTGATCCGGGTGGGGAACGACCAGCCGCGGCCGATGAAGTCGGTGCTCACCGCTCAGCCCGCCAGCACGTCGGGTGACCCGGCGACGATCGAGGACGTCGGCGCCGGCGCGGGGTCGTTGCAGGTCTGCACCTGGTCGCCGAGGCGGGCGACGGGCTTGCCGCCGGCCAGCACCGTCGTGCTGCCGACGACGACCTGGCCCTGGTTCGTCGGGGGCACCGAGAACGACGTACCGGGCGGCGGCAGGTGCGGCGGCGACGCCTGCGCGCCGCTGCCGACCACGGCGACGGGTCGGCCGTCGACGAGGACGTCGGCCACCGTGCCGGAGGTGATGGCGCCGGAGAAGGGCAGCGGCGTCGGGGTCGGCACCGGTCCGCCGGGGGACGGCACGAGGACGACGTGCACGTCGGTGCCGACGACCTGGTCGCCCTGCCGCGCAACGGGTTGGGGCACGTCGTCCTCCTCGGGTCGGGTGGTCGGGTCGGGTGGTCGCGGGGGTCAGTTGAGCTTGATCGGCTTGCCGGTGGCGGTCAGCGGGCCGGAGGCCTTGACCTCGACGGTCGGGGCCTCGAGGACGAGCTTGCTGTCCGCCTTGATCTCGATCTGCTGGGCGGTGACGACGAGCTTGGTGTCACCGGTCAGGCCGGAGGCCTTGGCCTCCAGGTGCAACGAGCAGGAGCCGTCGCCGAGGGAGAGGTCGACGGACTCGGTCGGGTCGTCGGTGAGGGTGAGCCGGTGGTCCTTGCGGCTGGCCAGCACCCGCGACTGGACCGCCCCGCCGCTGACCGCGCCGGGCACGGGGGGCGCGTCCTCGCGGTTCCACAGCCCGCCGCACACGACGGGCCGCTCGAGGTCGCCGAGCTCGAACCCGACGAGCACCTCGTCGCCGACCTCGGGCAGGGCCTGCAGGCCCCTGCCCTTGCCGCCACCGGGGACGAGCAGCCGCGCCCAGCCGCTCTCGTCCTGGTCGGACAGGGCGGGCAGCTGCACCTTGACCCGGCCGAGCCGCTCCGGGTCGTCGTTGTTGGTGACGACGCCGACGACCAGGCCGCCGAAGCCGCGCCGGACCGTCGCCTCGCCGGCGCCGCGGGTGAGGTCCGCCAGCCCCGCGGGCTCCTTGCCGCCGCAGACGAAGCGGGTCACGTACGGGACCCCCGCGGCCAGCACGTGCTCGACGGCGGTGACCCGGTAGCGGCCGCTGAGCCGGCTGCCGACGCCCTCGACCTGCACCTCGCTGCCCGCCGCGAGCCGCGGGTCGCCCGCCGTCTCGCCGCGCAGCACGGTCTCCGCGCCGCTGGCCCGCTCGAGGAAGGACTGCGCGAGCCCGTCGGCGGCGGCGCCGTCGGGCACGGGGACCTGCGGGGCGAAGCGCTCGGTGCGGCCGAACGCGCGGTCCGCCGCACCCACCATCTGCTGGGCCGCGGGCGCGTCCGTCCAGGGCTGCGGGGGCCGGGACCGCCCGGTGACCGCGCGCTTGCCCAACGGGTCCCAGGACCGGACGACCACCCGGTCGCAGTGCTCGGTCGAGCTGAACCGCACCTTGAACCGCTGCAGGTTCTCGCCCCAGCGCAGCACCGGGGGTGAACCGGGGGCGTCCGGCCGCGCCCGCACGTGCAGCGTCCGGTCCGTCACCCACACGTCGAACCCGGAGCGCACCGCCCTGCGGCGCAGGAACGCCAGGTCGGTCTCGCCGGCCTGGACCAGGTGCTCGTGGACGGTGCCGCCGCGCTCGACGTCGGCGTCCAGGCCGTTGTCGCGGGCGATGCGCCCGGCGACGTCCGCGTCGGAGGACGAGGTGAACGTGCGGGTGCGGGGCCCGCGCATCAGGCGGTGGGTGAGGTCCATCCCGCTGACGACCAGCTCGTGCCGGCCCGAGACGCCGGGCTCCACGGACACCGCCGTCACCTCGCCGCTGGTGACGACCACCGCCTGGCCCTCGGCGCGGTACGCCACCTCGACCCGGGCACCCATCGGCACCGCGTCGGCGTCGAACAGCTCGAAGTGCGGGTCGTCGAGGTGCAGCGTGAACCGGTCCGGCAGCTGCACGGACTCCTCGACCCGCACCAGCCGCAGGCGCGCGTACAGGTCCGCACCGAGGTCGCGCCCGTCGACGGTGACCTGGGCGCCGTCCAGCCGCCGCCCCTCAGGCACGGTGACGCACCGGCAGCTCGGGGACCGCCAGCAGCGTCCCCGGGGGGACCTCCAGCGGGTCGACGACGTCGTTGGCCTGCGCGACGACCCGCCACTGCGACGGGTCCCGGTAGTGCCGGGCCGCGACCCGGTCGAGGGTCTCCCCGGCCACGAGGCGGTGCGTGGCGTGCAGGACGTCGGTGTGCGAGGTGGGGTTCTGCAGCGGGCGGCGCTGGTCGTCCTTGTACTGCTTGAGCGAGACCTCCGCCTTGGCGCGCAACGGCGTCCCGTCGTCCGCGAAGTAGGTGAAGCGCACCTGCACCCGCTCGACGATCGCCTGGAACGAGTGCAGCCGGCCCCAGTGCAGCTGGACCCACGGCGGGCGGCCGGAGTTGCGCTGCCTGTCGCTCCCCGGCAGGGAGCCGTCGACGTCCATCAGCGCGAGCAGCCGGTTCGTGTGCTCGGCGACGTCGCCACCGGTGTCCGTCGTGTCGAACGTCAGCGACAGGGACAGCGTCCCGGACTGCCCGCCCTGGAAGCGCAGCTCGGGGGCGTTGCCGCCCTTGGCCTCGCCGCCGCCCCAGGACGTGGACCGCGCGATCGTCAGCTCGGCCGGGTTGAACATGCACGCGATCGACGTGCCGGTCTCCGAGGTCAGCTTGGCCTTCTCCAGCCCGGGCACTCAGAACACCCCCTGCCAGCGGCCACCACGCCGCTCGATCTCCGCGAGGAGGCGCTCCTCGAGCGCCTCGACGACCCGGTCCATGTCCGGCAGGACGCCCGTGCCCGGGGCGGCGTTCGGCGCCGCCGCACCGCCCGGGGCGCCCGCGGTGGCGGCGCCGCCGGACGCCGCACGCGCCCCTCCCGCGGCCCCGCCGGGCGACACCGACGGGCCGGGAGCGTGCGTGGAGGCGCCTCCCGCCGGGCCAGGGACGTCGTCCGCGGCGCCGGCTCCGGCGGACGACGCGCCGTCCCAGAGGTCGGCCGCGCTCGCGAGCCCACCACGGAGTCCGCCTCCACCCCCGTCTCGCCCGAGTGCGGCTGCGACGGGTGCGGCGGACAGGACGGCGGCGGTTGCCGCGCGCCGGGCCACCTCGGCGACGTTGCGCGCCGCGCCGGCCACCGGCAGGTCCCGGACGCCCGGTGCCGCGAGGCCCGTCGCCAGTTCACCGACGTGCCGGGCGCCGCGCTCGTCCTCGTCGGCGGCGTGGTCGTGGTCCCGCAGCAGGAACCGCGGCCGGACGACGGCCGAGCGCAGGTGCGCCAGCTCGTGCGCCACCAGGCCCACCGACTCCGCGTCACCCGGTGCGGGTGGCCGCGGCAGGTGCAGCAGGCCCCGGCTGGTCGCCGCGCGGGCCCCGGCGGCGGCGAGGGCGGCGCGGGTCGCCGGCCCGGTCGTGTAGCGCACCGGCACCGAGGACGGCGCGCCGCCCACGACCGCGCTCGCGAGGGGGTGGAACGCGGCGGGCAGGGGCTGCGCGGTCTCCAACGGCCTCAGCCGGGTGGCGGCCTGCCACCGCTGCTCGGGGGAGCGGACGGCCGACGCCTCCGGCGCCGCGACCGGTGCCGCCGGCCGGTACGGGTCGCCGGCGCGGTCCGGGGCGGTGACGGCCCCCTCGCCGAGGACCCGGCGGTCCCCCACGGCGTCCGGGGCGCTGGTCACGGGTCCGGGCGCCGGTGGACGGGCCAGGGGGGTGGTCGGTGCAGTGAGCACCCCGCGGACGCCGGGGCGACGCGCGGAGGCTGCCCACGCGGCGGGGTGCTGATCCGTGCGGTCCCGTGCCGTGGGGTGCGGTGCCGTGGGGTGCGGTGCCGTGAGGTGCGCTGCCGTGAGGTGCGGTGCCGTGGGGTGCGGTGCCGCCGTCTGCCGGGACGGCGGGTGGTGCGCCGCGGAGGAGGTGAGGGGCGGTCGTGGGGTCAGGGCCCGCGCACCCGGTGCGGACGCGGTGGTCGGTCCGGGCACCGTGCGGCGAGCGAGGGGCGGTGGGAGGTCGGCCCGCCGGTGGCTGGCGGCGCGGGCCGTGCCGAGACCGTCGGGGAGCCCAGCGGCGGAGAGGCCTGCCACGGGGAGCCCTGCGACGGGAAGGCCGGCGGCGGCGTGCGACCCGGGCTCGCCGTCCGCGGTGCCGGCGTGGCCACCGGCGACCCGGCCCCCGCGGACGCCGTCGGCTCTCGCGTCACCGCGATCGCCGTGGCCCCCCTCGCGTGGGAGACCTGGCACGTCACCGGCACGGTCGGTGGCCCCCCGAGGCCGAGGGCTGTGGCCGGGTCGCGGCAGCAGGCGCGCGGACCACTGGTGCGACACCGGTGCGGTCGTCGGCCCGGGAGCGCCCGTGTGCGGCAGCGCGTCCCGGGTGCTGGTGCGCGCATCGGAGGGCGGTCGGTCGCTCCCCGGCTGCAGGAGGTCGCGGACGAGCCGGGCCAGCGGGTGACCGGCCGGCACTGCGGTGGTCGCCCCGGCCGGCGGGACGGTGGGGCGGCCCGGCACGACGGCGCGGGGCAGGCGGGGGTCGCGCGCCAGCCCGGTTCGCCGGGGTCCGGGGAAGGTCCACCGGCCCGGCCCCTGGACACGGTCGACCACCTGCGCTCCCGTCGGAGGCAGGTGCAGCCCGCCGTGCAGGTCGTCACCGTGCTCGCCGCCCGGGCCGTGACCGTGCTCGCCGTCCGGGTGCGCGCCGTGCCGGCGTCCGTCGTCCGGGTGCGCACCGTGCCGGTCCTCCCGGTGCCCCGCTGCCGCGAGCCCGGCGGGCGCGTCGTGCGGCGCGGCGAGGCGCCGGGACCGGCGGGAGCGCAGCAGCCACCACGACGGGCGCACGCGCAGACCAGCGGAGCCCGTGGACGTCGCGGACGCCGGCCGGCCGCCCGCCGCCATCCGGCGCAGGCCCAGCGGGGCGGTCAGCGGCGCGGTCAGGCGAGCCACCCAGCCCCTCAGGCCCGGGCGGCGGCCGGGACCGCCGGCGGCGGCGTCAGGTCGTCGTACGGAAGCCACGGTGGCAGATCTCCAGCTCCTCGAGGGCCAGCTCGTTCGACGACGCCGCGAGCTTCGGCCCGCTCCACTTCACCGGGTACGCGCCCTCGACGGTCCAGCGCCGGGACTCCTTGCCGGTCGGGTCGCGCAGCACGATGCTCGCGTTCGCGGGCGTCGCCTTCTTGACCAGCGCGGACGACGTGGTGTCCGGCGCCTGGGAGTGCGACGCGTCCTGCCAGGTCCGGTAGAACCAGGCGAACAGCTCGTCGCTGTTCGTCACGCCGCGCTTGAGCACCAGGTTCGGCCACTTCAGGCGGCCGGGCAGCCGGTGCACGTACCCGTTGACGCCGCCCTCGACGACCTCCTCGACGTCCATCTGCACCGACAGCCCGGACACCTCCATGAACCGGCCCAGGTCGACGTGGTCGACCTGGAACGTGAAGTGGCCGGTGAACGGCGGGTCGGGTGCGCGGCTGGGCGCCCCGCCGGTGGTCTCAGGCATCCAGCACCCCCTGCCAGGCTCGTTCGTTCAGTCCGGCGACCTCCTCCACCAGGCGGATCCGGTCGCCGTGCTCCAGGTCGAGCAGCCGGTCGAGGTCCCAGTGCAGGTGGTAGGCCAGGTAGGTCACCTCGTGCCACAGCTCGTCGACGGCGTAGTGCCCTAGCCCCCCGCCAGCGAGTCCTGGGGGAAAGGGGTGCCGGGCTCGACCGCCTCGAGGATGCTCGGGTCCTGGAAGTTGACGATCCGGTACAGGTCCTGCAGGTAGCCGAAGTCGCTGACGAACAGCGACTCGACGGTCTTCGTGGTGACGCGCGGGACGGTGCCCAGCTCGGTGACGACCCGGGCCAGGACGATGACCGTCGCGTACGCCTCGTTGTCCTTGACCCGCGGGTCGCGCAGCGGCTCGATCTCGTCGCTGGCGCGGGCCAGGCGCATGACCCCCTCGCGGTGCAGGACGCCGTCCTCGTCGACGAAGCCCTTCGGGAGGGTGAACGGGTACTCGGTGCGCAGGCTCATGCCCGGTACAGCCGCTCGTGCTGGATCGTGACCTTCTCGGTGGCGATCGAGTTGGTGCCGGCGTCCAGGTCCGAGGCGCTCCAGTCCGACGGCCAGCCCTTCTCGAAGTTCCACCGCGCGACCTCCTCCAGCATGGAGTTGAACTGCACGATGGAGCCGTCGCGGCGGGCCTTGTCGATGTTCCCGGCGAGGACCTCCTGCCGCCACTCCTCGAGCATCTTCGCCTCGTCGACGCGGCGCTCGAGGACCAGCGGCTCCCACTTCGTGGCGCCGGGGACCTTCCGGATGATCATCTTTCCTTCCTTGGTGACCTCCTTGGACTCGATGACCTCGGTCTTGTAGGTCAGCCCGGTCACCTTGCGGAAGGTGGCGATGGTGACGCCCCCCACCTCGAGGGTGAAGGTGTTGGTGGTCATGAGGTCGGGCACGGGGTCCTCCTGCTCGCTTCGTCGCTGCTCAGGTGCTCAGGTGGCCCGCTCGGGGCCGGAACCGCGGGTCACTCGCTGATCTCGCCGCCCGTGGGCAGCTGCGAGATGCGGAAGATGACGAACTCGGCGGGCTTGACCGGCGCGATGCCGACCTCGACGACGAGCTTGCCCTCGTCGACGGACGCCGGCGGGTTGATGCTCTCGTCGCACAGGACGTAGAAGCCCGGGAAGCCGCTCTGCGTCGCCAGCGCCCCCTGGTCGGCCAGACCGCGCAGGAACGAGGTGATGTTGCGCTTGACGAGCTGCCACAGCGCCTCGTTGTTCGGCTCGAACACCGCCCACTGGGTGCCGCGGCGGATCGACTCCTCGACGTAGTTGAACAGCCGCCGGACGTTGACGTACCGCCACGACGGGTCCGTGCTGGACAGGGTGCGCGCGCCCCAGATCCGCATCCCGTTGGTGCCGAACGAGCGCAGGCAGTTGACGCCGTCCGGGTTGAGCAGGCCCTGCTCGCCGTCGGTCAGGTCGGTCTCCAGGCGCGCGATGCCCATCACGGTCTCGTTCGCGGGGGCCTTCCAGACGCCGCGGGTCCCGTCGGTGCGCGCCCACACCCCGGCGACGTGGCCGACCGGCGTGACGGTGACGAACTTGTCGGTCGCCCCGGACGGGTCGTACTGCGGGTTGTCGACCACGACGTTCGGGTAGTAGAGCGCGGCGAACGCCGAGTCGCGGGCCAGGCGCGTGCGCCAGTCGAGGGCGCCGGTGGCCGTGAGTCCCGGCGGGGTGTCGAGGATCGCCATCCGGGTGCCGCTCATCGTGCACCAGTCGACGAGCTTGCCCTGGATGGACAGGTACGTGTCCTCGTCGACCGTGCCGTCCTCGCGCCGGGCGATGTTCACCAGGTCGGGGATGGCGACCATCGTGACGTCCTTGGCGATCGCCAGGCCGAGGTAGCCGGTCCGGTCCGTCTCCGAGCCCTCGACGGCCTGCGGGGTGGCGACGAGCGCCGCCTCGGTGACGATCGCGGACTCCAGGTGGTAGCGGCCCGGCGCGGGGACCAGGTCGGCCAGCGACACCCCGGACGGCGCCTCGACGGTCAGGGTGACCAGGCGCGACTGGTCCCGGACGGTCTTCTCGAGGTTGCGGGGCGAGCGGGCGAAGCTGAGCCCGGTGATCTCCTCCTGCACCGCCCCGCCGCCGTCGATGACGCGCAGCGTGTAGTCGGTGCTCGGCTGCTGGCCCTCCTGCGGCTCCGGCGGGGGGACGACCTCGACGTCCAGGTCGACGCCGGGCTCGACGGCCTCGACGTGCAGGGCGCCCAGCCCGGCGCGCTCGGTGGACGCGGCGGCCGGCAGCGCGGCCCGCGGGCGCGGCACGCCGTTCCCGCCGTCGTCGTCCCCCGTCCCGCCGGTGGGGATCCGGACGACGAAGCAGGTGCTGCCGCCGTTGTCGAAGAAGCCCTTCACGGCGTGCGGCAGCATCGCCCCGTCGA
Organism: Thalassiella azotivora; assembly: GCF_054781695.1. Lineage (NCBI taxonomy): Bacteria > Bacillati > Actinomycetota > Actinomycetes > Kineosporiales > Kineosporiaceae > Thalassiella > Thalassiella azotivora. The sequence goes on along the minus strand of NZ_BAAGTX010000007.1, from coordinate 99,856 downwards.
CGTACCCGCCGTAGATGCGCTGGTACTGCGGCCAGTTCGTCACCAGCTGCGGCTTCACCCCGAGCGGGTCGGTCGGGTCGCCCTGCTCGGGGACGTACTTCTCCGTGAAGCCGACGAACGCGGCGACGGACGTGCCGACGCCCTCGATCGGCATCGACCCGCTGCGCTGCTCCTCGATGTAGACCCCGGGGGTCAGGTACGACGCCGCCATGTCAGGCTCCTTCTGCGGTCAGGCTCTGCGGTCAGGCGTGGATCGCGCTGGTGAGCAGCGCGGGCTCGAGTCGGGTGGTGTAGGACTCGCCGTGGTGCAGCGAGGGGAAGACCCGCATCACCGGCGCCGTCGACGAGCAGGCGATGACGGTGATCCGCGGGAAGCGGTGGGTGATCGTGGCGACGAGGGCGTCCGTCTCCAGGGCGTCCCCGTCGAGGACGACGACGTCGGGCAGGACGTCGAGGAGGCGCTGGACGAGCACCGGGGTGTGCGCCTCGACCACCTCGACCCCCTCCCCCTGGAGGACCTCCTCCAGCCCGAGTCGTTGCAGGGCGGTGAAGTCGCCCATCAGCACTCGTGTCATCTGCTCCTCCTGCTACCACTCTCCGTGTCGGGGCAATGTCAAGGAAGCGATGGTGGGGCAGCCATGAGTGCAGACGACGCCTGCTCACATCTCGTAGGACGACGTGCCATCCGGCCGGAAGACGAGGAAGCCCCTCGGATCTCTTACAACGATCGGCGCACCCGCTGTCTGGGCATGACGTTCCAGCGCCGATACGCAGGTGGCGCAAACCTCCTTGGAGACACCGATGCCTGACGCGCCTGTGAGTGCTCGTACCTGGCGCTCCGCGTGTGCATGCCAGTAGCGGCCCGGAGTCCCCTTGTCCTCGGATCGAGCGGCCTTCCCGGACACCCGATGCCACACGCGCTCGGCAAGCTCACGGAACTCAGCGTTGGACAGAGGTTGTTCTGGCAGCGCCGCAATCAACTTCTGTGGGTAGCCGAGTCTGGTTTGCTCCTCCGACACCTCGGCGCTCACGATCATGTGGCGTAGAGCGTCGAAGCTGTAGCGGCGGGAATTATCGCTTCCCCAGCCACTCATGATCGTTCGCCAGCCGTCCGAACTGAACGTTTTCTTGGACTTTGGCCTACGTTTGAGCCAGGCTTGCTGAGCTTCGCACGCCGCGCTGTATGCAGTCGCTGCCTGTTTCTTCAATTCTTCTAGGTTGACTGGTTTCGTTCGATTGCCGAGATCCGCCACGCCGTAGGCTTTCGCATAGCGGCCTAGGGCGATTACCACCCGGTCCAAAGCCAGTTGTACCGACTGCTGAACGTGTTGATGCGCTTTCAGTTGCTCGGGCGTCCTGTCACTGGGCTCAACGCTGGTCGGCATACCTGCATTCAGTTCGGCCAGCTTGGTCGCGAGTGGCAATAACGCCTTGGCGGCTTGAACCTGTGCCGGGTTGCCTTCGGATAAGAGGATCTCGCGATTGATCTTCGCGAGAAGTAGCTCATCCGCAACGGACGCCATGGTTACGCTGCCCGTCCGCCCCGGCGAGAGGGTGATGCGATGCGGATGAGCTCTCATGGTGAAGGATCGCCGCAGGATGCCGAACTTAGCCCCGATCGCTGCCAGCCGGGCGCGGCCCGCAGAGAGGCCTGACTCGACCCGTTTCGTTACAACTCGACCGGCCTTCTGGAGGCCAGTCCCTAGCCGCTTCGCCCTATCGGCCAGCCAGTTGACGACCTTGTCGAGCGCCCGGTCGAGCACACCGCGTGCGCGGCCGATGAGGTTCTTGACCGGCGTGGCGACGTCACCGAGACCGATCAGCCGCGCGAGAAAGCCGATGGCCACGGGCAACGCCTTGGACAGCGCGTTCTCGACGGCGTTCATGGCGTTGCCTAGGGCTCCGCTCGCGATGGCGGCGATGGAGCCGAACACCGCGTTGGCGAGGCTCGCGAGCTGCTGGGCGCGCTCGATGAAGAACCGGATGGTGTTGTACGCGGCGATGATCGCCTGGATGACCGCGCCGGCCGGGTTGAACATGGTGACGAGCCGGCTGATCGCGGCGCCGACGACGGTGCGGCCGACCCAGTCGCGGATGCTGCCGATGACCGTGTCCACCAGGCCGGTGGCGAACTCGGCGATCCGCTCCCACACGGCGGACAGCCCCTCGGTGGCGATGCGCTGCACCCAGTCGACGGCTCGCTCGATCATCGCGACGCGCGGTTCACCCAGCAGCCGCACCATCCGGGTCCGCAGCCACGACCACGTCGCGCCGACGAGCTGCAGGACCAGCGACAGGATCCCGCGCAGGTCGAACCGCTCTGGCAGCGTGATCGCGCCCCGCAGCGCACCGGTCAGCCAGCCGAACAGCCCCTGCCGCAGGTGGTGGCCGATGCGCGCGGCGAACTGCCCGAACCCGCCGCGGACCGCCGCGACGAGCCTGCCGGCGAAGCCGACGGGGTCCCGGAAGACCGTGCCGAGTACCGACCCGGCCCGCCGGATGACCGCCATGACCTGGCCGCCCAGGGACCCGGCCAGGCTCAGGCCGCCCTCGAAGACCAGCTCCAGCAGCTTCGACCCGGCGGAGGCCGCGAAGGCCAGCACCCGTTGCAGCGGTGCGGCGAAGACCGCCTTGAGCTTGTCCCAGACACCCGCCGGGTCCAGCAGGTCCCGCACCCCGAGGGCGTCCCACGCCCGCCGGAACAGGCCCCGCAGGTAGTCCCACGTCAGGCCGAGCTTCTCCCACGCCGTCCCGAACCACGCGGCGGCCTTCTCGATCGCCCCGGTCGCCTGCAGGTTCGCGAAGATCCCCGCGCCACCGGGGACCAGGCCGACCAGCCCGCCGACGACGTTCGTCGCGGTCCGCGGCACCTGCTGGCCCGTCACCAGGTCCTTCCCCAGGGCCACGCTGAGCAGGCCGTACCCCGGGATGCTCCTCGCCCTGCCGGCGACGGCCCCGAGCACACGGCTGGTCAGCGCCCCAAGACCCGCGCCGACGCTGCTGAGGGCGCTGGACACGGCGTCCTTGACGTCGTCCCACCAGCTGCGGTCCTCGGCCTGGCGCGCCTCGCGCGCCGACGTCGCCGGCACCATCTCGGGGATCGGTCCGGTGGGCACCGGTGCGGTCGGGACGGCACCCGGGGTGAGCACCGCCGTCGAGCCTCCTGACGCCGTGAGTCGCGCCACCGCGCCGTTGCCGGCGGTCCCCTGCAGGGCCAGGGCGCCGGTGGTCACCGGTCCCGCCGAGCGCGCGGGCGCCGCCGTCCGGTCCGCGACGGCCACCGCCCCGGCGGGCTCCTGCGCCCGCTCCCGGGTCACCGCGGCCCCCACCGGCCGGTCCTACCGCCGCGCACGACGCCACCGTCCTGCCGCTCCCGCGCCCGGCGACAGGACCGCGAGGGCAGACGTGTGGGCCGATCTTCAGCCGGTCGCGTCGTCCTCTCCCGACGCCCCTTCCGGCGGCGGGACGTCGCGCTCGGAGATGTGCGTCCCCTCGGTGCTGCCGGTGCGCAGCACGTACCGGTCGACCCGGTGCGCGGGACGCTGCGCCACGACGGCCTCGACGGGCGCGGTGAGCACCAGGTCCAGCCCGGGCTTGAGCTGGCCACCCAGGGCGGACCAGAAGTCGGAGTCCTCACCGGACTGCCCGCCGCGCAGCACGAGCCGGGGCAGCGGCCGCAGGTGCGCCATCGGCGGCGGCAGGTACTCCGGTGGCAGGACCGCGTGCTCCAGCAGGGCGACGAGCACCTGCCCGAGCGTCTGGTGCTCGTTGCCGACGTCCTCCGCCCACACCGTGAGCAGGTACCGGCAGTCCACCAGCGGCAGGGGGCGGCGCAGCACCGCCGAGCCGTCCACCTCGCCCGGCTCCAGGCCCGACTCGCGCAGCGCGGTGTTCGGGCGCACCTCGCGCAGGTAGGCGTTCAGCGTCGGCGTGGACGCCGCGCGTCCGGCCGCCCAGCCCTTGTCCGGCGCGTCGAAGGAGATCGCGTACTCGTGGGAGGGCAGCGGGACGACGGCCCGCAGGAACTCCTCGAGGGCCTCATCGAGCAGGTGCAGCACCGGGACCTCCAGCCACGAGGGGGAACCAGCGGCCGAACTCCTCCTTGGTGCGCAGCCGCCCGAGCTTCTGGTACTCGCGCCCCAGGGCGAGCGCGACGTGCTCCATGTCGATGGCGGTGCCCTCGTCCGCGGCCCGGAACGCCGCCCCCAGGGCCGCGCCGACGATGACCCCGCCGGTCACCTTGAAGGACCGGGCGAGGAACTCCACGTCCAGGTCGACGACCGGGGCGGTGGCGGGGAACGCCCGCCGCCACAGCGCGAGACGCTGCTCCTCGTCGGGCACGGGGAAGTCGACGGCCACCGAGATCCGCCGGGTGAACGCCTGGTCGATGTTGCGCTGCAGGTTCGTGGCCAGGACGACGAGGCCGTCGTGGCGCTCGAGCCGCTGGAGCAGGTAGGCGACCTCGATGTTGGCGTACCGGTCGTGCGCGTCGCTGACCTCCGACCGCTTGCCGAACAGGGCGTCCGCCTCGTCGAAGAACAGCACCAGGTCGGCCGTCGCCGCGGCCGTGAAGATCCGTTCGAGGTTCTTCTCGGTCTCACCGATGTACTTGCTCACGACCGAGGACAGGTCGACCCGGTACACGTCCAGGCCCAGGTCACCGGCGAGCACCTCCGCGGCCAGCGTCTTGCCGGTGCCGCTCGGACCGGCGAACAGCGCCACCACCCCCGTCGACGGGGACGGCGTGAAGCCCCAGTCCTCGTGGACGCGGCGCCGGTGCCGGTAGCGGGCGACGAGCTCTCGCAGCCTGGCCTCCTGGTCGGCGGGCAGCACCAGGTCGTCCCAGCCGCGGCTCGGCCGGATCCGGACGGCGAGCCGGTCCAGGTGGCCACCGGCGAGCCGGCGGACCGCCGGCTGCAGACGACCTCCGTCGGCGGAGGCGGCCGCGGCGACGAGCCGCAGCTGCTCGCGGGACAACCGGGTGGCCGGGTCCGGCTCCCGGCCCAGCTCGGCCCGCCAGTCGCCGTCGTCGGCGTCGCCGTCGCTGACGTGCAGCTCCGTCCAGGGGCGCTGCGGGACCGTCTCCAGCGGCAGCTCGGTGGGCGACGACAGGACGGCGGGCAGGTGCGCGGCGTCCTCGACGACCCGGCGCGCGGCGCCGTCCAGCGGCTCCTCCACCTCGACGAGCAGCACGGCGCCCCGACACGTCGCCTCCCGCACGAGCGCCAGCCAGCCGGTGCGGTCGCCGGGGGCCTGCGGGCTGGTGACGACCGGCGCGTCGGGCCAGCGGGCCAGCGCCGCCAGGCGGCGGCTGACCCGGTCGGCGCCGTGCACGAGCACCAGGGACGCCGGTCGCGGCGTCCCCGGGCCCGGCGTCCAGCGCGTGCCGGGCGGCGTGTCCGGGTCCAGGACGGTGTCGCCGTCCACCGGCCCGGCGGCCGGTCCCATCGAACCGGTCAGGTGCCACGCGACGCGGTCGGGCAGGCCGCAGCAGCGGACGGCCCACGGCCCGGACGCGTCCACCTCGACCAGTCCCGCCCGGACCAGCGGCGAGCCGGGGGCGACGTGCGCCGCCCAGCCGTCGTCCCCGTCGCGCCGGCCGACCCGCCGCAGCGTCCACAGGGTGGGCCGGCGCAGCTGCACGTCGTCCTGGACGAACTGCACGAGGCGCTGCCGGCGCGGGTCCAGGTCGACGCCCGCGACGAGCGCCAGCACCTCCGCGGCGACCGGACCCGGGTCGGCCGCCCGGACCAGCCGGTCGAACGGGGACCCGCCCTCGGCGACCCCGCGGTGCACCGCGGCCCGGGCGGCCGTCACCTCCGGCTCGAACGAGGTCAGCACCTCGCCGGTGCCCGCCGGGCCGCGCCCCACGCCGCGCAGGGCCCCCAGGGCGGCCTCGACGTCCTGCTCGGTCACCACGAGGCCGGCGAGGTCACGCGGCGTCGTCCCGTCGACGAGCAGCGCGAGGGCGACCTCGCGCCGCAGCAGCACGTCCGCGAACGCCTCCCACGTCCCGTCGACGGGGCCCACGGCGGCTCAGATCACGCCCTCACGGGTGGCCAGGGCCACCGCGTGGGCCCGCGTGCGGCAGTGCATCTTCATCAGGACGTCGTGGACGACGTTCTTCACGGTGCGCTCCGAGTAACACAGGTCCGTGGCGATCTGGCGGGTGTCGCAGCCGTCCGCGAGCAGCCGCAGCACGTCGCGCTCGCGCGCGCTCAACGCGCCGGAGCCGCCCTGCGCGGCGCGGGCGGCGAGGGCCAGCAGCCGGGGCAGCAGGTCCGACGGGAGGGTGACCCGGCCGGCGACGACGGCGCGCAGGGACGCGCCCAGGGACTCCGGGGTCAGGTCGTCCTGCGGCAGGACCGCGGCGACGCCGCCCTCCACGAGCTCGCGCACGCACCGCTCGTCGACGGTCCGCAGCGTCGCGACGAACCGCGTCCGGTCGCCGGCGAGGGCGCGGACGCGCCGCAGCGTCCCGGGCTGGGCCTCGAAGACGAGCACGTCGGCGGCGCCGAGCTGTGGCTCGGGCCGCAGGTGCGCGCTCTCACCGAGCACCGCGAAGCCCTCCTGGCGCAGGCACGCCAGCATCCCCTTGCGGACGATCGCGTGGCTCTCGTCGACCCACACCGACGGGGTCGTGCGGTCACCTGCGACGTGGTCGCGCACCACCTGGTCGCTCATCATCAGCCACCCCCGGCTCCCCGTCCCCGGACGGGTGCTGTCAACTGTAGGGACCGAACAGGTGCCGCGAGAGCGGTTTCCTGATACGGGCGCGGCCGGTGTCCACGGGCGGGCCGGGACGACGCGGCGGACCTGCCCCGGTCGCTGCCCGGAAGTCCTACCGGCGCGGCGGCGGCCGGACGTACCCTCGGCTCATGGCCAGGTACTCGGCCGAGCAGATCTACGCCTTCGCCCGGCAGGCGGGGTTCAGCCCTGACGCCGCGACGACGATGACGGCCATCGCCCTGGCCGAGTCCGGGGGGCGCAGCAGCGCCCACAACCCCGTCGGCGAGGACTCCCGCGGCCTGTGGCAGATCAACGTGAACGCGCACGCCGACCTCGGGCGCCGGCTCGACCTGTACGACCCGGCGCAGAACGCCGTCGCGGCGTTCGAGGTGTCCCGCGGGGGTCGCGACGTGTCGCCGTGGACCGTGACGCACGGCGGGGCGTCGGCCCGCTACCTGCACCACAAGGACGCCGCGCAGGCCGCGGCCGTCGCGTACGGCGACGGCCCCGGCCTCGGGGTGTGGAGCGGGACCAGCGGGTACGGCGACCCGCTGTCCGCCGGCGCACCCGGCGGAGCGCCCCCGGCACCACCACCCGCGGCACCACCGCCGGACCCCGGCGCCGGGTCGGGCACGGTCGACACCGCCGCCGACGCGGCGGAGGGCAGCGCGCTGCGGCTGTTCCTCGACGCGGCCCTGGCCCAGAAGGGCGACCGGTACGTCTTCGGCGCGGAGACCGACCTGGACGAGGCGGACCCGGACGCGTTCGACTGCTCCGAGCTGGTGCAGTGGGCCGCCCACCAGGCGGGAGTGACCGTCCCGGACGGCGCCGCCAACCAGTACCTGCACCTCAAGCAGGAGGGGATGCTCGTCCCCGTCGAGCAGGCGATCGACACCCCCGGGGCGCTGCTGTTCACGTTCTCCCGGGAACCGCGCCCCGGCGAGCCGCGGCAGGGCACCGCGCACGTGGCGATCAGCCTCGGCGACGGCAGCACCATCGAGGCCCGCAACTCCAGGGTGCCGGTGGACTCCTACCCCGTCGGCAACCGGTTCACGTTCGCCGCGGTCATCCCGGGGATCTCGGACGCCGCGGGCTTGGCCGCGGCCGCCGCGCCCGCCGCGGCGCCCGCCGCTCCGCCCGTCGCGCCGCTGCCCGTCCCCGAACCGAGGCACGAGGTGGACCTCGGTGGCGTCGACAGCGACGGCGACGGGCTGACCGACGCGCGCGAGGCGCAGATGGGCACCGACCCGACGAACCCCGACAGCGACGGCGACACGCTGCTCGACGGGTGGGAGGTCGTGAACGGCAGCGACCCCCGGCTGGCGAACACCGACGGTGACCTGCTGCCCGACGCCTTCGAGTTCGCCCGCGGCAGCGACCCGGCCGACCCCGACGAGGACGACGACGGGCACCTGGACGGCGCGCTGGCCGACGCCTGGCTGGACACCGACGGCGACGGCCTCGACGACGCCCTGGAGGTGCTGCTGGGCCTGGACCCGGCGGTCGGCGACAGCGACGGCGACGGGTTCACCGACCGGCTCGAGGTGGACGCCGGGCACGACCCGCTGGACCGGCTGGACCTGCCCGGCCGTGGACCGTCGGCGCTCGAGGACGCCGCCGACGGCACGCTGCCGACGGGGTGAGCGGGCCCCGTGCGTCCGGACGGTGCGCTGCAGCTGCGCCTGGGCGACCCCACGGTCGAGGTCGCCCCGGGGGGTGAGGCGACCGTCTCGGTCGACGTCGCCTGCGGCCCCGACCGGGCCGCGACGGTGGGACTGAGGGTGACGGGTCGGGCCGAGCCGTGGGTGCGCGCGGACCACGGCGACGTGGCGCTGGCCGCGGGGGGCGCGGCGCGGGTCCGGCTGACCGTGCGGCCACCGGCCACCGCCCCCGAGGGGGTGGTGCCGTTCGCGGTGGAGGCCGCCGACGACGCGGGCGGTCGCACCCGGGTCACCGGCCTCCTGGTGCTGACTCCTCCGCGCGGCCTCGACGTGCAGGTCGTCCCGGCGACCGTGGCCGCCCGGCGGGCGGCGCGGTGCACCGTGACGCTGGGCACCGGCACCGGCACCGGCGGGACGGTCGACGCGCGGGTCGTGGCGCTCGACGTGCAGGCCTCTGACGGCCTGCAGGCCGCGCTGGACCAGCCGACCGTCCAGGTGGGCGCCGCGTCTCCCGCGCAGGTGGGCCTGACCCTGCGACCGCGACGCCCCGCCCTGACCGCCCGCACCCGTGCGGCGGTGGTGCGCTGGTCTGTGCTGCCGACCGGCGACCCGCACGGCACGGCGCGCGTGGAGGTGGTCCAGCGCCCGCTCGTGCACCCCGCGGTCGCCGCGGCGGTCGCCGTGCTGGTGCTCCTCGCCGGCGTCGCCGGCACCCGCGTGCTCCTCGGCCACGACCCGCTGCCGTGGGTCGCCGACCCCCCGCCGCCCGGGCAGGAGGCGCCGGTCGAGGGGGACTACGTCCAGCTGTGGTCCGGCCTGAAGGGCGCGGACGAGCAGGCGAGCCGGGACGCCGCGCAACGACGCGCCGACGAGCTGGTCGCCGCCGGCCTGGACGGTGCCCGCGTCGTCAGCGGCGGCGCCCTGCCCGACCCGGCCGAGCGCGGCGACGACTTCTGGGTGGTGGTCCGGGACGGCTTCGACGGCCCCGCCGCGGTGGCCCGGTACTGCGCCGAGCACGCGGACGCCGCCGTGGCGGCCGGCGGGCGCTGCGTCCCCGGCGGGTGAGGCCGAGCCGCGGTCACCGCTCGGTGCCGTCGTCCACGCCGGTCTCGACGCCGGTCTCGACGCCGGTCTCGACGCCCGCCTCGACGTCGGCCTCGACGTCGGCCTCGAGGTCGGCCACGAGCCGCTCGCACGACCGGGCGGCGGCGACCGCGGCGCGGCGCAGGTCCTGGGAGGCCATCGGGTGCTCGCTGAGGTCGCGGCAGCGGGTCAGCGCGCGGTAGGCGGCTGCCCGCAGCTCGTCCACCGTCGCGTCCGGGGCCAGCCCCAGCCGGTTCGCGGCGTCCGCGCCGTCACCCCCGAGCAGCCGCTCCAGCTCGCGGACGCGCTCGGGCCGCCCGCCGGCCCGGCCCGTCCGCAGCAGCCGCAGGAAGCGCACCTCGACCAGCTCGTGCGCCCCCGCCCGCAGCTCCTCCACCTGGGTGCGCAGCCCGGCCGCGTCGGCGCACCCGTCGGCGGCGAGGACGGCGTCCAGCACGGCGAGCGCGGACCTCGCCTTGAGCGCCGACGCCCGCGAGAGCAGCTGCACCTGCAGGACGTCGCGCAGCGCGGACAGGCCGCTGCGGTCGACCAGCTCGCGGGCGAGCCCCGCGCCGTCCACCACGGCCCCGGAGCGCACGAGGTGCACCGCGAGGCGTACCCCGTACAGGCCCAGCCGCTGCAGCAGGTGCGCCCGCTCCAGCGGGCCGACCGGCACGGGGGACGGCGAGCGGGCCAGGTCGTCGGCGGTCAGCAGCAGCCGGCGCAGCTCGGTGGCCGGGGCGGCCGCCAGCGCCGCGAGGCACCGGAACTCGTCCTCGCGCAGCGTCGCCGCCGCGCACGCGGGCAGACCGGCCACGGGGACGACGACCGGGCAGAGGCGTCGCAGCCGCTCGTCGGCCCGGTAGCGCGCGGCGACCCGGTCGGCGACGTCCATCGCGTCCAGCCGCGCGTAGCCCACCTCGTCCGCGCGGGACAGCACCCCGACGGTGTTCAGGGGCGTCCCGGCGACGAGCTCGTCGTCGGCGAACGCCTCGAGGAACGCGACGTCGGACGCGTGCGCGTGGCGCAGCAGGTACACCACGGCGTCCGCCTCGCCGGCGCGGCCGTCGGCGTCGTCGGCGTCCGGGCCGAGCCACCGACGGGTGCGGTCGGAGACGTCGGTGCTCAGCGAGCCCAGGCCGGGGGTGTCGACGAGCGTGACGGACCGCAGCGCCGGGCTGGGCACCTCGACGTCGACGTGGTCGACCCGGTCGGGGGTGGTCCCGAGGTCGACGACCAGCGCCCCGGCGTCCCGGGTGAACCGCCGCTGCCCGGCGACGCCGCCGCGCGGGTGGACGACGGCCCGCGGCGCCGGTCCGTACCGGTACCAGGTGACGACCTGGGTGCACTCGCCCGCGTCGGTCGGCGCGACCTCCTGGCCGACGAGGGCGTTGAGGAGGGTGGACTTGCCTGCCTTGACGCGCCCGACGAGGGCCACCCGCAGCGGCTCGCCGAGCCGGGTCCGGGTGCGGTCGAGCAGCGCCGTGACCTCCGGGGTGCGCGCGCGGCCGCGCGCGTCGAGCAGGACGGCGTCGACGCGGTCGACGAGCGCGCTGCCGGGCGGGGTCCCGGCGAGTCCCCTGGCATCGGCCGCGGGCACGCCGGCGGGCTGGGCAGCCGGATCGGTCACGGCGTGGCTCCGGTGACCTCGCCGAGGTCCTGCCACCGCCGGTCGGCCTCGCGGGCGAGCCGGTCGCGCCCCGCGGGGTCGAGGTCGGCGGCCAGCCGGGCCGTGTCGCGGGCGGTCCGCAGGGCCTGGGCGGCCGACCGGTGGACCAGGGACGCCCGCGCGGTCAGCTCGTCGCGGATCCGGCGCTGGGTGCGCCGCGCGGCGTCGCGCGAGTCCTTGGCGAGCGCGAACGTCATCTCGTCGACGAACCGCCTGAGCTCGCGCTTGGCGTTGTCGCGGTGCATCTGCAGCTCGCGCTTGCGGTCCTCGCGGATGATCCGGCGGGCCAGCGCCACCCCGACGAGCGCGCCGACGGGGGCGAGGACGGCGGTGCCCAGGAGCACGGCGCCGCCGATGCCGCCGATCAGCCCGCCGCCGTAGCCGACCCGCGCGGTCGTCATCAGGCCGAGGACGGTCCGTGACCCGGTGGCGGTGAACTGGATCCGCGCGTCGGGCACGGCGCCCACGGTCAGCGCGGGCGTGGGCAGGTCGACGTCGACGGCGGCGACGTCGTCGTCGAACTGCTCGGCCACCTCGCGGACCAGCTCGTCGGCGCGCTCGACGAGCAGCTGCAGGTTCGCGACGGCCGCACGTGCCGCCTCGGCCCGCACCCACGCGGTGAGGTCGTCCCACGTCACCCGGGGGTCCTGCTCGTCGACCCGGGTCTCGGCGCGGCGCACCAGGTCGAGCATCCGCTGCCGCAGGTCGTGGTCGACGTCGGCGACCAGGTCCTGGGTGCCGTCGGCCAGCGCGACCTGCCAGCCGGCGGTGGGGGAGGCCAGCCGCTCCGAGCGGCGGGCGCCGTCCTCGAGCCGCGCGACCACCCCCGCCGCGGCGGCGGGGTCGGCGAGCACGGCCCGTTGGGCGAGGACGGGTTCGCGCAGCTGCTCGACGACGAAGCGCAGCTCGGTGGCGGCGGCGTCCGCGCGCTCGCGGTCGGCGGCCTTGAGCACCTGGCCGAGGAGGCGCAGCAGCTCGGTGAAGCCCGAGCGCTCGTGCAGGTGCTGGTCGCCGGTCGCGGCGGCCTGCATCCGCAGGAAGGACGACGCCGGCACCACCGGCAGGTCCAGCCCCGCGGCGGCCAGGTGCGCGCGGTCGAGGTCGACGACCTGCCGCCAGGAGGCGTGCAGGTCGGTCATCGTCACGACGACGACGGTGGTGGGGCAGCGCCGGACCACCTCGCGGAGGTACTCGACCTCGGCCGCCGTCAGCTCCCGGCCCGCTGCGGTGGCGAACACCGCGGCCCGCGCCCGCGCCAGCGTCGCGAGCGCCGTCACGCCGTCGGCGGAGGCGAGACCGCCGAGCCCGGGGGTGTCGACGAGCACCAGGCCGGTGCGCAGCAGGGTGCGGTCCAGCAGCACCTCCACCGAGGTCAGCGCGCTGCTGCCGTCGGCCCTGCGGTCCGTGGCGGCCTCGTGCAGCCGGTCGAGGGGGACGGTCGACGGTGGGGCCAGGGGCGTCTCGTCGGGGGTGCCGGTGGCGGACGGCGACCGGTGCGCGAGGGCCCGCGCGGGCCGGCCCCAGCGCAGCACCGTCGGGACGGCCGTGCCGACGTCCGGGTCGGCGGGGCAGACGTCGGTCCGCAGCAACGCGTTGCACAGGGTGCTCTTGCCCTGCTTGAACTCGCCGAGGACGGCGACGGGGACGTCGACGGCGGCCAGCCGTCGTCGCAGCAGCCGCAGCCGGTCGGCGAGGTCGTCGCGACCGGCGTCCTGGGCCGTGCGGGCGAGGTCCGCGGCCCGCCGGAGCACCGCGACGGTCGCCGGTCCGCCCACCACCTGCCCTGCCACGTCCCCGGACGTCACCTGCCCCGCACCTCCGCACGTCGCGCCGGTCCCTTTCGCCCGAACCGTCGCGCCGCGGGGGCCGGGTGCGCGATGGTGGACGTCGACGGCGGGTTCGCGGGCGGGCCCGCCACGGGGAGGTGGCGATGGGCTACCGGCTGGGGGTCGACCTCGGCACGACGTTCACGGCCGCGGCGGTCGACCGCGGCGACCGGCCCGAGCTCGTGTCCCTCGGGGACGACGCCCCGGAGGTGCCCACCGTCGTCTTCCTGCGCGAGGACGGCGAGCTGGTCGTCGGGGAGGTCGCCAGCAGCCGCGGCCGCGCCGCCCCGCACCGGGTCGCGCGCGAGTTCAAGCGCTGGCTGGGCGACCCCACGCCGGTGCTCCTGGCGGGCAGCCCCTACTCCGCCCACGCGCTGCTCGCCACGGTGCTGCGCTGGGTGGTCGACCGCGTCGCCGAGCGGGAGGGCGCCGCCGCGGACGCCGTCGTGGTCACCCACCCGGCCAACTGGGGGCCCTACAAGCTGGAGCTCGCCCGCCAGGTCCTGACGATGGCGGACCTGCCGGACGCGACGCTGCGTCCCGAGCCGGTCGCGGCGGCCACCGGGTACGCGTCGTTGCAGCGCCTCGCCCTCGGCGACGTCGTCGCGGTGTACGACCTGGGCGGCGGCACGTTCGACGCCGCCGTCGTCACGCGCACCGACGCCGGGTTCGCCGTCGTCGGTGAGCCCGCGGGCGTCGAGCAGCTCGGCGGGGTCGACTTCGACGACGCGCTGTTCGCGCACGTGCTGGGCGCCCTCGGCGGCGCGGTCGACGAGCTCGACCCGGACGACGAGGCGGTGCTGCGGGGCCTGACCCAGCTGCGGCAGGACGTCGTCACCGCGAAGGTCCGGCTGTCGCGCGACCAGGAGTGGACGGTGCCGGTCGGGCTGCCCGGGCTGCACACCACCGTCCGGGTGACCCGCGCCGAGCTGGAGGACCTGATCCGTCCCTCCCTCGCGGAGACGCTGCGGGCACTGCGCCGGGCCCTGCGGTCCGCCGGGGTCGAGCCCGCCGACCTGTCGCGCGTGCTGCTGGCCGGTGGGTCGTCCTCGGTGCCGCTCGTGGCCGAGATGCTGTCGGCCGACCTGGGTCGCCCGGTCGCGGTGGACGCCCCGCCGAAGCACCTCGTGGCCCTGGGCGCCGCCGTCGGGGCCCTGCCCGCCGGGCCGCCGGCCGCGGTGCCGAGCCAGGTGACCCGCGGGACGCCGTCTCCGACGGCCGCCGACACCACCACCGCCACCGCCACCGAGGCCGGGGCCGACGCGAGCGCCGACGCGATGCGCGTGGCCCGGTCCGACCAGGCGCCCCGGCCCGACCGAGCACCCCGGCCCGACCGAGCACCCCGGCCCCCCGCGCTCGGCGGGGAGGGCGGGGACGGCCACCGGGGAGCCACCGCCGGGGTCGGACGCCGCGCGAGGCTGCTGGCGGCCGCGGGTGCCGCCTGCGCCGTGGCGGCGGTCGCCGTCGGAGCCCTCGGGCTCGGCGCCCTGGGTCTCGACGCCCCCACGGGCTCGGCGCCGGACGTCGCGGTCAACGGCACCGCCCTCGACCCCGGGGCCCGCGTCCTGCTCGACACCGACGAACCCGAGCGGCTCACGGTCGCCGGGGGCGACGTCACGGCCCTGGAGGTCGACCTGCTCGGGGCCCGGTTCGCCGCGCAGCAGGAGGCCGACGGCCGCTGGGACGTCGGCCAGGTGCAGGCGCTGGTCGCCGGGGCCGTGCCCGCCCGGGCCACCGTCGACGGTGCGGACGTCGGGTTCACGCTCGAGCCGTCGGGCTGGCGCTGGCGCAGCGTCCCGCCGGCCGCCGCGGTGGTGGCCCTGCTGGCGCTGCTCGCGTTCGGGGAGTCCCTGCTCGGACCGGTCCGCCGGCGCCGGCGCGCCACGGCCGGCCGGGTCGTCGCCCTGGCCCTCGTCGGCGCCGGCCTCGGGGGCGTCGTCGCGGTCCTCGGCTGGAACGTCGGCGTGGCCGTGCTGAGCGTCCCGGTGCTCGTGGTGTGCGCCGCGCTCGGGGCCGTCGCCGCGGCGTGCGGGACCCTCGCCCTGGACCGCGGCCACGCGCGCGACACCTCCCACGGCGGGCCCGCTCAGCCGGCGTCCGGCCGGGGTCGCGACGGTGCCGCCGTCCCGCGCGGGGCCAGCAACGAGCCCCACAGCAGGTAGAACGCCAGCAGCCCGGCCACCAGGGCCCCGGCGCCCGCCGGTGCCGCGGTGGACGTCGCGCTCGTGGTCAGCACCACGTCGACGTCCGTGACGAACACCTCGACGCCGCACCGGACCACGACCTCGTGCCGTCCGACCGCCTCGGGGGCCGGGGCACGGACGTCGAAGCGACCGGCCGCGTCCGCCCGCCCGGCAGCGCGCGGCTCGCCGCCGGCGACCGCGACGGTCACCTCCTCGCCGGGGCGGCAGCCGCTGCCGGTCAGGGCGAGGTCGGCGCCGGGCGACGGGGCGACCCGCAGGTCACGGGCGATGCCGCCGACCCGCACGGCGAGGGTCGCCGACGTCTCCCGTCCCTCGGCGTCGCTGACCGCGTACCGCACGACGTCGGTGCGGTCGCGGGTCCCCTCGGCCGGGACGTACCGCACCGAGCCGGCGCCCGTCACCGTCGCCGTCCCCGCGGCCGGCCCCGACACGAGCCGCACGGTCGAGGGCACCAGGGGGGCGTCGCCGGCCACGTCGTTGGCCAGCACCGCGACGGTCACCGCCTCACCGGCGGGGGTCTCGGCGGCGTCGTCGCGAGCGAGCGGCCCGACCGGTTGCGCCGCCGGCTCGTCGGGGTCGTCCGTGGGGGGCGGGGGTGGCGGGGGTGGCGGGAGCACATCCACCCTGAGCACGGCCTGACCGTAGGTGAACCGGGCGTCGCGCAGCCGGTAGCGCAGCACCGCCGTGCCGCCCTCGGGGCGCTCGCTGGTGAAGCGCACCCGCTGGTCCGCCAGCACGGTCGCGGCACCGGCCGGCACGTCGGTGTCGACCAGCACGACCTGCAGGCCGCCGGCGTCGCCGTCGTTGGCGCGGACGTCGACCACCACGGACCCCAGCGCCTCGACGCTCGCCGCGTCGTCCACGAGCGCCGGCCCGGTGACCGGCACGCGCACCAGCGCGGAGTCCAGCGCGGTCCCTGCGGCCGGGCCGTCGAGGGTGCCGTCGGCCACCAGCCGGTACCGGAACGAGCCGCCCGCCACGGAGGACGGCGTGACGTCGTAGCCGGGCGGGGCGTCGGCCACGACGGCGTCGACCGGCGGGCCGTCGAGCTCGCGGGACACGCCCGCGGGTAGCGGGGCGCCGGGGACGCCGTCCACGGTGTCGTTCGCGTGCACGTCGACGGCGACGGTCGCGCCGCGCCGCGACGGCACCGCGTCGTCGACGGCGTCGACCACGTGCACGGTCACCGTCGCGGTGTCGAGCTCGACGCCGGTGTCCAGCAGCCGGTACGTCACCTGCACCGGTCCCGCCGCGCCGTCCGGGGTGACCCGCAGGAGCGAGCCGACCACCTCGACACCGCCCGGCCCGGAGGCCGTGGCGTCCAGGACCAGCCCCGGGTCGACGCCCGTGTCGTCGGCGAGGACGTCCACGTCGACCGGGCGGCCCGCGCCGGACACGGCCACGTCGTCGGTCAGGGCCACCGACCGCGGCACCGCCGTCACGCTCGCCGCCGGGCCGGGACCGGCCACGTTCACCGCGGACACCTCGACGGCGTAGCGGGTCCCGGCCACGACACCGGGCAGCGGGGTGGTCAGCGCGGTCGCCGGCAGCACCAGCTGCGTCCACGGCGCCCCCGCGCCCTGCGCCGGGCGGAACCGGACGACGTACCCGGTGACCGGGGCGCCGCCGTCGGACGCGGGCGGCGACCACGAGCACGTCAGCGGGCCGTTGACCGGCGGGCACGCCAGGTCGCGCGGCGGCCCGGGGACGGTGCGGGGGGTCGCCTCCACGGCCGCCGGGGTGCCGGGGCCCTCGGTGAGGGCCCGCACCTCGAAGCGGGTTTCGACGCCGTTCAGCAGGCCGGTGACGGTCGTCTCCGCGTCCGCCTGCGGTTCGTCCGGGTCGACGTCGACCGTGCGGGTGCCGGACGGTCCGGTGCCACCGGTCGGGGCCCAGTCGACCCGGTACCCGGTGACGGGCCGGCCGCCGTCGGTCTCCGGCGCCGACCAGGTCAGGCGGACCCGGCGGTCACCCGGCTCCGCGGTCAGGCCCTCGGGCGGTCCGGCCGGTCCCCACGGTCGGGCGTCCACGGTCGCCGGCGCTCCCGCTCCGGCGCGGGTGACGGCGGCGACGGTGAAGCGGTACGTCTCGCCGTTGACCAGGCCGGTCCAGGTGTACGTCGTGCCGGTCACCGCCACGGGCGAGGACGGCGGGCCCGGGGCGGTGCCGACCAGCCGCTGCACCCGTACCTCGTAGCGGTCGACCGGCGCGCCGCCGGTGTCGGCGGGCGGGTTCCAGGTCAGCCGCACGGCACCGTCGAGGTCCTCGGCGGCCAGCGCCGTGGGCGGCGACGGCGCACCCAGCACGTCCACCCGCACCCACGCGGTGTCCAGCAGCGGTTCGGGCCCCTCGAAGCGCCACTGGCGCAGCTCGTACCGGAAGGTGTCGCCCCCCGGCGGGCGGGTCGTCGGCGGGGTGTACGTGACGTTCCCCCCGTCCGTGGTCACGGAGCCGCCGGCAGCGGTGGAGTCGGACGGCAGCCGCAGGACGACGCCCTCGGCCAGGCCGGTGTCGTTCGCCAGGACGTCGACGTCGACCGGGTCCCCGCCCGCGACGGCCTCCGCGGTGTCGTCCACCGCGTCGGGTCCCTGGACGACGACCCGGATGACGGCCTCGGACTCGGGCCCCTCGCTGATCTCGAGCCGGTAGGGGCACGCGAGGGTGCTGCCGACGTCGTCGGCGTCGGCGTCGACGACGACCTCGAACGGGTTGTCGGTGTCGGCGTACCAGCACGCCCCGTCGTCGCCCTCGGGCAGGTCGAGCTCGACCCCGGAGTCCTCGGGGACGAGGTCGTTGCGGGTGGGGTCGAGCGTCGTCCTGCCCACGCCGACGGTGAACAGGTCGTCGACCGCCCGCAGCGCGGTCTCGTCGAGGTCGGGGTCGAGGTGGACGACGACCCGTGCGGTGCCGGTGAGGGTCCCGTCCGCCGACGTGGCGCGGTAGGTGAACCCGTCGATGCCCGGGGCCGGAGGGCCGGTGGGTTCGTAGCGCACCGCGCCGTCCTGCACCGTCGCCGTCCCCTCGGACGGGGGCACGGTGACCTCGACCGTCGCGTCCTCACCGACCGCGTCGTTGGCCAGCACCGGGACGAGCACGCCGTCCGGGCCGCTGACGACCTCGTCGTCGACCACCGGGGTGAGGGGCGGCAGGACGGCCACCCGGACGGTGGCGCGCGCGACGACGGTGCTCGCGTCGAGCACCTCGTAGTCCCACGCGTCGGTGCCCTGGGAGCCGCTGTCGGGTGCGTACGTGACCTCACCGTCGGACACCGATGCGCGACCGTGCGCCGGTGGGGCGTCGTCGGCGACCCGCACGGTGGCACCGGCGGGCACGTCGTCGTTGTCGAGGACGCGGACGACGACCGGTTCCCCGCGGGTCGCGGCCGCGTCGTCGCGGGCGACGGTGACGTCGAGCACGAGCTGGGCCGAGGCCTCGGCGAGGGCGAGCAGGCCGCCGCCCTCCCAGGCCGGGCGCAAGGTCTCGCCGTCCGCCCCCTCGACCGGGGCGGGCCAGCCGAGGGTGGGTGCGGTGCCCTGCCCGCTCCGGGCGTCGGCCTCGTGGGCCGCCTCCTCGCCGTCGCCGCCCGTGCCGTCGCCCGTGTCCGTGCCGGATCCGCCGTCCTCGGTGCCGTCGGCGGGGTCGTCCGCTGCGTCGGCGTCGGCGTCGTCGTCACCGGTTCCGTCGGGTTCGCCGGAGGGCAGGACGCGGACGACCAGCGTGGACGTCGCCACCACCTGGGCCGGTGCCAGCGACGGGGCCGCGAGGGGCCGGACGAGGCCGTAGCGCCACCGCACGGTCCGGACGCCGTCCTGCGCCGCGGCGTCGTCGGCGACCCGGACCCGCACCTGCCCGTCGGGTGCCACCTCCGCCGTCACCCCGGTGGTCCGGCCGTCCTGCCGGGCGGGCCGGGGGAGCAGCACGACGTCCAGCCCGTCGGCGCCGGAGTCGTTGGCGCGCACGTCGACCAGGGCGACGTCGCCCGCGGTGAGGCGGACGACGTCGCGGACGGCGGTGACCGCCGGGCCGGTGGTCGGGCCGGTGCTCGGCGCGGTGGTCGGGCCGGTGGCGTCGTCCTGCGGGCCGGTGCCGGAGGTGGCCGGGGCGGTCGGGGTGGTCGCGTCGTCCGGGTCGCCGGTCGGTCCGGTCGGCCCGGTCGGCCCCGTCGGCCCGGTCGGCCCCGTCGTCTCCGTCGGCTCGCCGGGTGCGGTGGGCCGGACCGGTTCGTCCGCGGGCTCGGTGGGGGCGTCGGCGGGCGAGCGGGTGGGGCCCGTCCCCCCGCCGGTCCCTCCGCCGGCAGCGGCGCCCGGGTCGACCAGCACGGCGGTGGCGGTCGGTCGCGTCAGCACGTCGGTCGGCGCGCCCGTGGTCGCGCCGCCGGGCGTGACGCTGCCCTCGGCGGTGGGGGTCGCGGCGTCCCCGAGCACGGAGGACGCCGGAGCGGCCGTGGCCGTGACCGTCTCGGGGGCGACGAGGGCGAGGGCGGCGCACACCGCGACCAGGACGCGGTTGGCCCCGCGGGCCCTGCGGTGACGGGCTCGGCTCACGGTGGTGCCTCTCGCTGCTGTGGTGGCTGGTGCGGGTGCGTGCCTGGGGTGAGGTGGGTGCGGTGAGGCGCCGGTGACGTCAGTGCTCGGCGCGCTCGCGCCCGGGGCCTGCCGGCCCGGTGGGGGCGCCCGACCCGTCACCGTCCGCGGTCCCGGGCGGCCGGGCGGTCCCGGGCGTGGGGTCCGGGTGCCGCTCGGCCGCCGGGCTGCGGCGCATGGTGGGCAGGACGGCGTCCGTCTGCTCGTCCCCGA
Organism: Thalassiella azotivora; assembly: GCF_054781695.1. NCBI lineage: Bacteria > Bacillati > Actinomycetota > Actinomycetes > Kineosporiales > Kineosporiaceae > Thalassiella > Thalassiella azotivora. The sequence continues at coordinate 79,888 of NZ_BAAGTX010000007.1, read as the reverse complement.
CGAGGTCGCCGACCCAGACGCTGTCCGGCTCGGGGCGGGTGCGTCGGCGGCGCAGCCGGCGCACCCGCGCGGGGACGTCGGCCGGGCGTCCGTCGCCCGCCCGCTCGCGGTCCGGCTGCTCCCAGGACGGTGCCGTCTCGCTGCGGTCCCCGTCGGGTGCCGGGGTGAGGAAGCCGAGCAGCAGGCCGACCAGCCCGCACACGACGATCACGGTCACGGCGCTGCCCGGGGACGGGACGAGCACCCGCAGCACCGACAGCGTGACCGTCGCCGTGAGCCCGACCCCCACGCCGGGCACGGCGAAGCGCACGGCGCGGGACCACCGGTGCGACGGCAGGGTGCCGCGGGCGAGCCGCACGAGGGCCGCCCCGAGGAGCAGCGCCGTCGCGACGGCCACGAGCAGTCCGAAGACCCCGTACGCCGACGACAGGCCACCGCGCGCGTCCACGACGAGCGGCGTGCTGGCGAGGGCCTCGCGGTCCGCCCCGAGCACGCTCAGCTCCAGCGGGAGGAGCCCGACGGCCTGCTCGCTGACCCGGGCGAGGTCGAGGTCCACCTCGCGGGTCGCCGTCTGCCCGGGCGGCACCTCGGCGTCCACCCGGACGTCGTAGTCGATGAAGGTGACCCCCAGGACGCGGCCGTCGAGCCGGATGCTGCGCACGACGAGCGGCCGGGTGCCGGTGTTCGTCACGTCCACGGCGACGGCCAGCTCGCGGTCCGGGCGCAGGACCAGCGGGTCGGTGGCGTCGAGCGCCTCCGCGGGCGTGCCGTCCAGCGTCGCCACCAGCCCGACGTCCTGCGACGCGCTCGTGCCGCCCGCGCCGGGTGCGGCCGCCGCCTGCGCGGCCGCCGGGACGGCCACCGCCAGGGCGGTGGCGAGCGCTGCTGCGAAGGGCCTGGTCCTGGTCACCTAGGGACCGTAGGAGCCGGCCGCCGCGGCAGGCAGGGCACGACGGGCAGCCTCAGGGGCAAGGCTGCCGACCGCGGGGCAGGATGGCCCGGTGACGGCGGCCGCGCGTGACCCCCGCGGGCGGACGGTGCTGCGCGGGCTGGCCGTCGTCCTCGTCGTCGTCGTGCTGCTGGGGGCGCTGGTGTGGGGTCTGCAGCGCAGGCTCGTCTACTTCCCGTCGGCCGGGCCGCTCCCCGCCGCGGTCGACGTCGTGCCGGGCGGGCAGGACGTCGTCCTGACGACCGACGACGGGCTGCGTCTCGGCGCCTGGTTCGTGCCGGCCGAGCCGGGGACGGACCGTGGTCAGGCGGTGCTGGTGGCCAACGGCAACGGCGGGAACCGCGCGGGGCGCGTCCCGCTCGCGCGTGCGCTGGCGGCGGACGGGTTCTCGGTGCTGCTGTTCGACTACCGCGGCTACGGCGGCAACCCCGGGAGCCCCTCGCGGGAGGGGCTGGCCCTGGACGTGCGCGCCGCGCACCGGCACCTCGTGCAGGAGCGGGGCGTGCCGTCGCGGCAGTTGCTGTACCTCGGGGAGAGCCTGGGCTGCGCGGTCGTGGTCGACCTGGCCGTCGACCACCCGCCGGCCGGGCTGCTGCTGCGCTCGCCGTTCACCGACCTCGTCTCCGTCGGCCGCGAGCACTACCCGTGGCTGCCGGTCGGCTTGGTGCTGCGGGACCGCTTCGACGTCGTGGGCCCGGTGACCCGCGTCGACGTCCCGGTGTCGGTGGTGCTCGGGACGGCGGACGGCGTCGTCCCGCCCTCGCAGAGCCGCGAGGTGGCGCGGGCCGCGCCGCGGCTGCACGAGCTGGTCGAGGTGGCGGGGGCCGACCACAACGACCCGGTCCTGCTCGACGGCCCGCAGCTGCTGGCCGCCGTCCGCTCGCTGGGGGACGCCGTCCGGTGACCGGCCGGGCGCCGCCTACCCTCGGGTGACGTGGACGCCTTCGACACCCCCGGTCTGACCGCCTGCTCCCTGTGTGCGGGGGAGACCCTCGGGGAGTCCCCGGACGGCCAGCTGCGGCGGTTGCGGCGGCTGGGTGCCGCGGGTGTCGCGCGGGTGGCGGAGGTCGAGTGCCTGGACCGGTGCGAGCGCGGGGACGTCGTCGTCGCGCGCCCCGGGCCCGCCGCCCGGCGTCAGGGTGGCCGGCCGGTGTGGTTCAGCGGGGTCGCGGGCGAGGCGGTGACCGGTGACCTGGCCGGCTGGCTGGCCGCCGGGGGCCCGGGCCGGGCCGACCTGCCGCCCGCCTTGCGGCAGCGACGGATCGACCCGCCCGCGACCTGACCGCCGGGTGGTCAACCGGCGACGGGCTGGCCCGACTCGACCGGCAGGCCGGCCTCGACCCAGTCCTGGATCCCCTCCCGGTAGCTGCGCACGTCGGTGTAGCCGAGCCGGACGAGGGTGCGCGCGACCGCCTCGCTGTTGCCGCAGGCGGTGTTGGCGCAGTAGGTGACGATCGCCGCGTCCCGGTCGGGGAGGACGTCGGCGGCCCGGTCGGCGGCCTCGTCGGGCGTGAGCGCCACGGCGCCCGGCAGGTGCTGCTGGGCGTAGTAGGTCCCGCCGAGGGCGTCGACGACAGTGACGGTGCCGGCCGCCAGGGCCTGCTGGAGCTCGGACCTGCTGATGGTGCGCATGGCTCTCCTCGGAAAGTGGACTAGAGTCCGTTTCATGACGGGTGCCGAACGTAACGGACCGCGGTCCGCTTCGTCAACGAGCGGGACGGGACCGGTCGCCGCCGACCGGGCCGCACCGGCCGGTGGCTTGCGCTCGCTCCTGCCCGAGCGCCCGCGCGAGCGCGCCGACGCCGCCCGCAACCGCACCCGCGTCCTGGACGCCGCGGCCCGGTTGTTCCGCGAGCGCGGCGTCGAGGCGGTCTCCATGGACGCGGTCGCCGCAGCGGCCGGCGTCGGCAAGGGCACCCTGTTCCGGCGCTTCGGGGACAAGTCCGGCCTGGCCGCCGCCCTGCTCGACGAGCGCGAGCGGGTCCTGCAGCAGGCGGTCCTCGACGGCCCCCCGCCGATCGGCCCGGGCGCCCCCGCCCGGCAGCGTCTCGAGGCCTTCGTCGACGCCTACCTCGACCACCTGCTCGCCGACCTCGACGTCGTCCGGCTCTCGGAGACCGCGAGCCCGGGAGCGCGCTACCGCATCGGCTCCTACCGGTTCTGGCGCCGGCACCTGGCCGTGCTCCTCGAGGACGCCCGCCCCGGGTGCGACGCCGAGGCCCTCGCGACCACCCTGCTCGCACCGCTCGGCGCCGACCCCGTCTCCGCGCTCGTGGCGGACGTCGGGCCGCGCCGCGCCCGCGCGGCCGTGCGGGACGTCGTCCTCGCCGTCCTCGCCTGACGTCCCGGCCCGCCCCCGCGACGACGTGCGGCGAAAGGCCTTGTGCGACGGCGCGTGCGCTGCCACGCTCCGGCGTCGTGACGGACGCGGCCCGGACGGGCGTGGTGAGCAGCGGGCAGGCCCGGCTCTGGTTCGACGACACCGGGGGAGACGGCCCGGCGCTGGTGCTCGTGCACGCGGGCATCGCCGACGCGCGGATGTGGGACCCGCTGGTCGACCTGCTGCGGCCCGACCACCGCGTCGTCCGCTGCGACCTGCGCGGCTACGGCCGCAGCGCCCTGCCCTCCGGGCCGTTCAGCCACATCGACGACCTGCGCGCCGTCGTCCGCGACGTCGTCGACGGGCCCGCGCACCTCGTCGGCGCCTCCTACGGCGGTCGGGTGGCCGTCGACCTCGCGCTGGCCGACCCCGACCTCGTCCGGTCCCTGACCCTGCTGGGGACGGCGCTGAGCGGGTTCGAGCCGGACGTCGCCCCACCGCCTCTGTGGGACGAGATGGTCGCCGCGCACCGGGCGGACGACGTCGACGCGCTCGCCGACCTGGAGGCCCGGACCTGGCTCGCGGACCCGGACCGCTCCCGGGTCCCCGACCTCGTCGCGCTCGTGCGCGAGATGAACCGGACGGCGCTGGTCAACGAGCGCTCCGGCGTCGCCGAGGAGGTCGAGCCCGAGCCGCCGGCCGTCGACGTGCTGGAGCAGGTCGCCGTCCCCACGCTCGTCGCCGTCGGTGACCTCGACCAGCCCGACATCCTGCTCGCCGCCGACGAGGTCGCCCGCAGGGTGCCGGGGGCGCGTCGCGTGGACCTGCCGGGGGTGGCTCACCTGCCGGCGCTCGAGGTGCCCGACCGGGTCGCCGAGCTCGTCCGCGAGCACGTGCGGGCGGCGGTCGCGGCGACCCCCTGACCCCGCTGCGGCAGGTCAGGGGGCAGACGCCGCCGGTCCCGCCATGGCAGGCTGCCGTGGTGGACCTCGACGACCTGCGCAGGCTGCGGCGGGCCCGCGACCGGATGGACCGCGACCACGCCGAGCCGCTCGACGTGCCGGCGCTCGCGCGCGAGGCGCTGATGTCGCCCGGGCACTTCTCCCGCAGCTTCCGCACCGCGTACGGGGAGACCCCGTACGGCTACCTGATGACCCGGCGGATCGAACGCGCGAAGACCCTGCTGCGGCGCGGGGACCTGACGGTCACCGAGGTGTGCTTCGCCGTCGGCTGCACCTCGCTCGGGTCGTTCAGCTCGCGCTTCACCGAGCTCGTCGGGCAGACGCCGAGCGCCTACCGCGCGGCGTGCCACGACGCGAGCGCGCAGATCCCGCCGTGCGTCACACGGGTCCGGACCAGACCGGTCAGGAACGGAGAAGCCACGCGGGCTCCGCGCGTCCTAGCGTGAACGGCATGGACATCACGATCGCCCAGTGCTTCATCGCCGTCGACGACCACGACAAGGCCCTCGCCTTCTACCGCGACGCGGTCGGGCTCGAGGTCCGGCAGGACGTCTCCTACGAGGGCATGCGGTGGGTGACGGTCGGCCCGCCCGGCCAGCCCGACGTCGCCATCGTCCTCGAGCCCCCGCTGGCCGACCCGGGCGCCTCGGACTCCGACCGGCGGGCCGTCGAGGAGCTGCTCGCCAAGGGCCACCTGCGCGGGGTCAACTTCCGCACCGACGACGTGGACGCCCTCTTCGAGCGCGTGCGCGGCGCCGGCGGTGAGGTGCTCCAGGAGCCGATGGACATGCCGTACGGCGTGCGCGACTGCGCCTTCCGCGACCCCGCGGGCAACATGGTCCGCTTCGGGACGCCCTCGGGCGGCTGACGGACGCCGTCCCGCCGCTGCGACGGGACCTCCCGACCCGTTCCCTCCCGAGTGCCCCGCCGCTCAGCGGTCGGGGCACTCGGCGCGCAGCCGCTCGATCAGCTCGTTAGCCTGCGCGAAGGTAGACTCGGTGTCCGGCGGGCGCGACGACGCGCCGCCCCAGCCGCCTCGGCGCGGCGCCCCCTCGCCTCGCCCGGCGGTCGCCCCGGGTGCTTCTCCCTGTCTGGACGGGCCCCGGGCCCGAGCACCGATCGGAGCCCGCGTGGCCGCACCGCCCCCTGCCCTGCACGAGTACCCGCACGACGTCCGCGACGAGGACACCACCTCGGTCCGCGCGGCGCTGCGGTCGCCGAGGCGCCTGCGGACCGAGGTGCTGGCGGGCCTGGTCGTCGCCCTAGCGCTCATCCCCGAGGCCATCGCCTTCTCGATCATCGCCGGCGTCGACCCTCGCGTCGGCCTCTTCGCGTCGTTCACGATGGCGGTGTCCATCGCGTTCCTCGGCGGGCGGCCGGCCATGATCTCCGCGGCCACCGGCGCGATCGCCCTGGTGATCGCCCCGGTCGTGCGCGAGCACGGCATGGACTACCTCATCGCGACGGTCCTGCTGGGCGGGCTCATCCAGCTGGCGCTGGGACTGCTCGGCGTCGCCAAGCTGATGCGCTTCGTTCCGCGGTCGGTGATGGTCGGCTTCGTCAACGCGCTGGCGTTCCTCATCTTCCTGTCCCAGCTCCCGCACCTGCGTGACGTGCCGTGGGTGGTGTACCCGCTGGTCGCCGTGGGGGTCGCGGTCATCGTGCTGCTGCCACGGGTGACCACCGCGGTCCCCGCGCCGCTGGTGGCGATCGTCCTGCTGACGGTGTTCACGATCACGGCCGCCGTGGCCGTGCCGACCGTGGGTGACGAGGGGGAGCTGCCCGACAGCCTGCCGTCCGTGGTCGTCCCGGACGTGCCGCTGACCGGCGAGACGCTGTCGATCATCGCCCCGTACGCGCTGGGGATGGCCCTGGTGGGGCTGATGGAGTCCCTGATGACGGCCAAGCTCGTCGACGGCGTCACCGACACCCACTCGCCGAAGACCCGCGAGGCCCTCGGCCAGGGCGGGGCGAACATCATCACCGGCTTCTTCGGGGGCATGGGTGGCTGCGCGATGATCGGGCAGACGATGATCAACGTGAAGGCGTCCGGGGCCCGCACCCGGATCTCGACCTTCCTGGCCGGCGTCTTCCTGCTCGTCCTCGTGGTGGGCCTCGGGGACGTCGTCGCGATCATGCCCATGGCGGCGCTCGTCGCGGTGATGGTGATGGTGGCGGTCGGGACGTTCGACTGGCACAGCGTCCACCCGGCCACGCTGCGCCGGATGCCCAAGAGCGAGACCGCCGTGATGGTGTCGACCGTCGCCGTGGTCGTGGCGACGCACAACCTCGCCATCGGCGTGGTGGTCGGCGTCCTCGTCGCGATGGTGATGTTCGCCCGCCGCGTCGCGCACTTCACGACCGTCACCCGCCTGGACGCCTCCGACGAGGACGACGAGCGCGTGTACGCGGTGGAGGGCGAGCTGTTCTTCGCCTCCAGCAACGACCTCGTGTACCAGTTCGACTACACCGGCGACCCGGAGAACGTCGTCATCGACATGTCCCGCTCGCACATCTGGGACGCGTCCACCGTCGCGACGCTCGACGCCATCACGACGAAGTACGAGCGCAAGGGCAAGACGGTGCGGATCGTCGGGCTCAACGAGTCCAGCCTCGAGCGGCACGGACGGCTCGCCGGGCACCTCGGCGCGGGGCACTGACGCCTCGCGTCGTCGGCCGTCGGTCCCGGCGCCGTCTCCTCGTCACGGCTGGTGGACCGGTCCGGTCCAGCCGAGCAGGTCGACGACGAGGTGGTTGGCGCCGGGGCCCTGGTAGAGGACGGACACGGTGCCGTCGGGTCCGATCGGGACCAGTGCCAGGTTGGCGTAGGTGCCGCCGGCGGTGACGTTGAGCGCGGAGGTGACGGGGCGGGGGTCCTGGCCGCTCCAGGCCTGCAGGAACCCCGGACCGGACGTCGCCGGGACGGTCAGGGTCAGGACGGCGGTGGTCGCGTCGGCGGGCACCCCGGCGGCGTGCACGTCGACGGTGGCGGATCGCCCGTGGGTCAGCGGTGCGGTGCGCCCGCCCGTCCCGTCGCGGGTGTCCACGACCCGGGTCGGCGGCACGAGCGTCACCATCCCGCCCCCGGCAGCCCAGGTCCCCTCCACGTCCAGCAGCAGGTGGGCCCGCGGGGACGCGACGTAGGCGTCCACGCCGTCCCGGTTGATGACCGCCCAGCCGGCGTTCGGGCGCACGGGGACGGTCACCGCGCGCGTCTCGCCACGCACCGCGGTGACGACGGACGTCGGCGCCGGTGGCGCGCCGGCCGTCCACACGCGCAGGTGCGTCGCGGGCGCGGTCACGTCCACGAGCGTCGCGGTAGCCACAACCGGCGGCGGTGACTCGGCGATGGGTGTCCGCGTCGCCACGTACAGCCGGCGCACCTCGCCCGGCTGGGTGAACGGGCCCTGCGGGGTGACGCCGTTCCCCACGGCGGGACGCGAGTCGTACACACGGAGCCCGCCGGACCAGGGCCGGTACCCGAGGGCGCTCGTCGGGACGAGCAGTCCGTGGACGTCCAGGACGACGAACGGCGCGTCCCCGGCGGTGCGCAGGCTGACCGTCCCGGTCGGGGAGACGGCGGTCAGGACGCTGCCGGTGACGGTCTGCCCGGGCAGCCAGTTGACGGTCGACGTCGCGGGCGCGGGCTCCTCGCCGCTCCACACCACCAGGTGGCCGGGAGCGGACGTCCCCGTGACCGTCACGGTGAGCGCGACGCCCTCGACGTCTCCGTCGCCCGGCGGGACGAGCCCGTTGACGTCGACCTCCCGGGTCGTCCACGGCTGCACCCTGCCCCCCGGCCCCTCGGTGCGGGTGTCGACGAGCCGCTGGGAGGCGTACCGGAACCCCAGCGGAGCGGTGCGCCCGCCGACCACGGCGGTAGCGCCCCAGGCGGTCGTCGACGTCGCCGCGTCCTGCGCGCCGCCCGGGCGGGCGACGACCGGCGCGACGGTGAGCGCAAGGCCGAGGGCCATGACGGTGAGAGTGGTGCGTCGTCGCCGGACGGACATGGTCGCTCCTCGCCCGGGCGCCCCGACCGGGCGCCTGCACGCCGACGACGCTACGGTCCCCGCCGAGGTCGACGGCAGGGTCGGAGGTCACCTGGCGGGCGCCGCCCACGGGCTCGCGTCCGCCCCGCCGACCCGGCGGTCAGTAGTCTCGTCCGCACCACCCCGACACCGAGACGGAGACCATGAGCCACCCCCACCCCGAACTCGGGCCCCCTCCGCCGCTGCCACGTCACGGGCTGCGCATCACGCCGCTGGGCGGGCTCGGCGAGATCGGGCGCAACATGACGGTGTTCGAGCACCGCGGCAAGCTCCTGGTCGTCGACTGCGGCGTGCTGTTCCCCGAGGAGCACCAGCCCGGTGTGGACGTGATCCTGCCGGACTTCACGTCCATCCGGGACCGGTTGGCCGACGTGGTGGCGATCGTGCTGACGCACGGCCACGAGGACCACATCGGTGGCGTGCCCTACCTGCTGCGGGAACGTCCGGACATCCCCCTGGTGGGGTCCGAGCTGACGCTGGCGTTCATCACCGCGAAGCTCAAGGAGCACCGCATCAAGCCCCGCACGGTGCAGGTCGCCGAGGACGAGCAGCACTCGTTCGGACCGTTCCGCTGCGAGTTCCTGGCCGTGAACCACTCGATCCCCGACAGCCTGGCGCTGGCGCTGCGGACCGAGGCCGGGCTGGTCCTGCACACCGGCGACTTCAAGATGGACCAGTTCCCCCTCGACGGCCGGCTCACCGACCTGCCGGGCTTCGCCCGCCTCGGCGACGAGGGCGTCGACCTCTTCCTCGTCGACTCGACGAACGCCGAGGTGCCCGGCTTCACGACGTCCGAGCGGGAGCTGACCCCCGCCATCGAGAAGGTCTTCCGCACCTCCCCGAAGCGCGTCATCGTGTCGAGCTTCGCCAGCCACGTGCACCGGATCCAGCAGGTCCTGGACGCCGCGCACGAGCACGGCCGCAAGGTCGCGTTCGTCGGCCGGTCCATGGTGCGCAACATGCAGATCGCCGAGGAGCGCGGGTACCTGACCGTCCCGAAGGGCCTCGTCGTCGACCTCAAGCAGCTCGAGAAGCTGCCCCCGGACCGGATCTGCCTCGTCTGCACCGGGTCCCAGGGCGAGCCGATGGCCGCGCTGTCCCGGATGGCGAACCGCGACCACGTCATCCGCGTCGGCGAGGGCGACACGGTCCTGATGGCCAGCTCGCTGATCCCCGGCAACGAGAACGCGATCTACCGGGTCATCAACAACCTGACCCGCTGGGGGGCCAACGTCGTCCACAAGGGCAACGCCAAGGTGCACGTGTCCGGTCACGCCAGCGCCGGCGAGCTCGTCTACTGCTACAACATCGTCCGCCCGTCCAACGTCATGCCGGTGCACGGCGAGTGGCGCCACCTGCGGACGAACGCCGACCTGGCGATCGCCACCGGCGTGCCGCAGGACCGGGTCGTCATCGCCGAGGACGGCGTGACCGTCGACCTCGTCGACGGCCGCGCCCGGATCACGGGCAAGGTGCCCGCCGGGCTCGTCTACGTCGACGGGGCCACGGTCGGCGGGGCGACGGAGGCGTCGCTGAAGGACCGACGCACCCTCGCCGAGGAGGGCGTCCTGACGGTCGTCGCGCTCGTCGACGCCGACACCGGCGCCCTCGCCGAGCCCCCGGACTTCCTGGCACGCGGGTTCGAGCACGACGAGGAGACGTTCGCGCCCGTCGTCCCGCTGATCGAGAAGGCGCTGGCCAAGGCGGCGTCCGAGGGGATCGGCGACCCGACCCAGCTGGAGCAGATCATCGCCCGCACCGTCGCGCGCTGGTCGCACCGGACGCACCGGCGCAGCCCCCTGGTCATCCCCGTGGTCGTCGAGGCCTGACGAGCCGCGGGGCGCCCCCGCCGACCGTGCGACCGCGGGCTGCGGCGGCGCGGACCCGCAGGCGCGGCTACCGTCACGGCGTGGGACTCCTCGGACGCCGCACGCGGCGAGACCTCGACCGTGCACCCGCCGACGCCGCTCCCGGCGCCGCCGCGGGCACCCGACCGACGACCGGGCAGGCGGCGCGGCGCGCGCCCGACGGTCACGTCGAACCACCCGCGGTCGCCCACCCCCCGGCGTCCCCGTGGTCCGACGGGCTGGGGCGCACCGCCATCCGGTGCGCGCAGGTGCTGCTCGTCCTGCTCCTCGCCGCAGTGGTGGTGTGGGCCCTGACCCGGCTGCGCCTCGTCGTCATCCCGCTGCTCATCGCCATCCTCCTTGCCGCGGCGATCAGCCCGCTCGTCGCGTGGCTGACGCGACGTGGGCTGCCGAGGATGCTCGCCACGTGGCTGTCGCTGCTCCTCGGCATCGGGTCGCTGGTCGGCGTCGGCTGGGTGGTCGTCGCCGCCGTCCGCGACGAGTGGGGGGAGCTGTCCCGGTCCGCGTCCGAGGGGCTCGAGGAGCTCGAGGAGTTCGTCACCGGCACGTTCCCCGTGGACGCCCAGCAGATCAGCCAGGCGCGGGAGCAGCTCGTCGAGATCGCGCAGGGGGAGCAGGTCCGCAGCGGCGCCATCGCCGGCGCGACGGCCGCCGTCGAGGTGGTCGCCGGGCTCTTCCTCGGCGCCGTCGTCCTCTTCTTCCTGCTCAAGGACGGACCGCGGATCTGGGACTTCCTGCTCCGGCCCCTGTCGGGGTACCGGCTGCACCGCACCCGCCTCGTCGGCGAGCGCTCCGTCGACGTCCTCGGCGGCTACGTGCGCGGGACGGCGATCGTCGCGTTCGTCGACGCCGTCATCATCGGCGTCGCCCTGGCGCTGCTGGGGGTGCCGCTGGCCCTGCCGCTGGCGCTCGTCGTCTTCGTCGGCGCCTTCATCCCGCTCGTCGGAGCCACGGTGGCCGGGGCGCTCGCCGCCCTCGTCGCGCTCGTCGCGAACGGTCCCGTCGTCGCCCTGGTCGTCGTGGGCGTCATCATCGCCGTCAACCAGATCGAGGGCGACGTGCTGGCGCCCGTCGTGCTGGGCCGCGCACTGTCGCTGCACCCCCTGGTGATCCTGCTGGCCCTGACCGCGGGCACTATCCTCGCCGGCATCATCGGCGCGCTGCTGTCCGTGCCCATCGCCGCGGTCGCCTGGACGGCGGTCAGCACGTGGGCGGAGGAGCACCGCAAGGAGCGAGCACGGATCGAGGCCGCCGACGCCGTGGCCGGGCCACCGCGAGGCCGCTGAACCGCGGGTGTGCTCCACCCGTCCGCGGGGTACAGGGGAGCGCCGGAGACGACGATGAAGGAGACCGTGGGAACCAAGTCCGCGAGGTCGCTGCCGTGGTCGGGAGACTCCGCGCACGGCACCCTGGGCTTCCTCGCGGCGCTGCTCACCGCCCTGTACGCCCTGCTCGTCCCCCTGCACCTGGTCACCCTCCCGCCCGGGGAGCGCGTCACGATGGCGCTGGTTGCCGGGGCGAGCGTGGCCGTGGCCGGTTCGGTGCTCTGGGCGACGCACCGCGAGCACGTGCCGCACCGGCACGTCGACGGCCTCACGGCCCTGGTGATCAGCCTGCCGCTGGTGAACTCGCTCGCGCACCTGACCACCACCGGCGAGATCGAGCAGACCTCCGTGGTGATGCTGTCCGTCGTCGCCGCGGGCGCGGTGCTGCGCGCCCGGTACGTCGCGCTGCTCGTCGCCTGCGCGCTCGCCGTCTGGGCCGCCCTCGTCCTCGTCCTCGACCTGGGGGCCTCCGAGCTGCGCACCCACTACGGGATCGGCCTGCTGCTCGCGACGCTGCTCGCGTACGGCGTCTTCGAGGTGCGGGCGCGCTCCGAACGGCGGTTGAAGGCCGTGAGCGAGGACCTGGACGCGGTGGCCGCGGTGGCCCGGTGCGGCATGGCCGGCGAGGACCCCCGTCCCGTGGCCCTGGCGGCGGTCTGCCACCGGGCGGGCGCGGCAACGGTGGCCTGGGCGGAACCGGACGGTGACGAGCTCGTGGTCACCCACAGCCAGGGCCGGAACCTGCGGGGCATCCGGATCCCCGTCGAGGAGGACTCGGCGACCGCGGTCACCTTCCGCTCCGCGGAGCGGATGCTCGTCCTGGACGTCGCGCGCGACGGGCCGCCGGTGCGTTCCCGGCTGCTCGACCGGTCCGGGGCCAAGGCGTTCCTGTGCGAGCCCGTCGTCCACGACGGCACCTGCCTCGCCGTCATCGCCGTGGGGTGGGACCACGCCCTGTCGACCCTCGACGACCACGCGGTGCGGGTGGTGTCCACCCTGGCCGCGGAGGCCGGTGCGGCCGCGGGTGCGGCCCGGCTGCGCACCCAGCTGGAGTCCCTCGCCACCACCGACCCGATGACGGGGATCGCGAACCGCCGCGGCTGGAACCAGCGGATCGACGCCCTCACCGCCCACGCGCGGCGCGCGAGCGAGCCGCTGACCCTCGTCCTGGCCGACCTGGACCACTTCAAGGCGTACAACGACACCCACGGCCACGACGCGGGTGACGCGCTGCTGCGCAGGATGGCGACCGCGCTGCGCGACGGGCTGCGCGAGGTCGACCTGGTCGCACGCTGGGGCGGGGAGGAGTTCGCCCTCGCGCTGCCGGACACCGACGGTCCGTCCGCCGCGGTGGCCCTCGAGCGCCTCCGCCGGATCCTGCCCCCCGGTCGCTCGTGCTCCTTCGGGCACGCCACCTGGGACGGTGTCGAGTCGGTGCAGGCCTGCCTCGCCCGTGCCGACGCCGCGCTCTACCGCGCCAAGGCCACGGGCCGGGACCGGGTCGTGGGCGCCGAGGACCTGGACGCCGGGGACCTGGCGCTGGGCCGGCTGGGCGCCGCGGCCCCGGACGGCGAGGAGCGCGACGCCGGCGACCTGGACGGCGACCTGGACGGCGACCCGGTGTGACGGCCGGCGCGACCCCTGGCGCGGGCGCCGGTGCCCTGCCCCTGGACGGTGCGGTGGTGCGCGCCCTGCACTGGCCGGCGGGCGCCCGTCAGCCGGAGCGGTGGGCCGTCCGGGGACCGCGGACGCTGACCGGGGCGCGCGAGCCCGTCACGGGACCGCACCTCGTCGTCCTGCCGGGACTCGGCCTGCTCCGCTACCTGTGGCCGCTGGCCCGCGCGGTCGCGGACCGCGGGACGGCGGTGACCGTCCTGGACCTGCCGGGGACGGGCCACGCCCTGGCCTGCGGCCCCACGGTCCCGGAGGTCGGCGCGGCCGCGGGCCGGTGGTTGCGCGGCCCGGGGGCCGGCGCGGGTGGGGACCTGACGCTGATGGGGCACTCGACGGGCGCCCAGGCGGCGCTCGTCGCCGCCCTGGCCGTGCAGGACGACGTCCCCCTGCGGCGGCTGGTCCTGGCCGGCCCGACCTTCGCGCCCACCCAGCGCTCGCTGCGGCGGCTGGCCGCCCGCGTCCCGGCCGCCTACCGCGACGACTCCCCGCGCCAGCTCGCCGTGGCACCCGCCGCGCTCCGGGGGCTGGGCGCGGTCACCCGGCTGGTCCTCGACGGGCGCCGCGACCGCCCGGAGGTGGCGGTGCAGCGGCTCACCGTACCGCTGCTCGTGACCGCAGGGGCACGCGACGCACTGGCACCCCGCTGGTGGACGGCGGAGCTGGCCCGGCGCGCCGTCCGGTCGCCGCACGCCAGGGTCGTGACCCTGCCCGGCTCGCACAACAACCCGCACACCCACCCGGCCGAGCTCGCCTGGTTGCTCACGCGCCCCGGCCCCCACCGCTGACCCCGCCGCCCGCCCCTGACCCCGCCGCCCACCCCCGCCCGCCCACCCCTGCCGCCCACCCCAGCCACCCACCCCAGCCACCCACCCCAGCCGTCCACTCGCGAGACGGACGAACACGCCGTCCGAGATCGCGAGCGGACGGCGTGTTCGTCCGCCTCGCGAGCGGGAACGGGCGCGTCCGTCCGGGTCGCGAGGGGCGGCGCGGGCCCGGATCATGGGCGGCGATCCCCCGTCCACCACCACGGAGGTCCGCGTGAGCCAGCCCGACGCCGTCCGGGTCGTCGTCCTCGACGTCGACGGGACCCTGGTCGACACGAACTACCACCACGTCACCGCGTGGTTCCGCGCCTTCCGCGGCCTCGGCGCGCACCCACCGCTGTGGCGGGTCCACGGGTGCGTGGGCATGGGCGGTGACCGGCTGGTCGCGGAGGTCCTCGGTGAGGACTTCGAGGCGGAGCACGGCGACGCGGCCCGAGCGGCGTGGAAGGAGGAGTTCGACCGGGTCATCGACCAGGTTCAGGTGCTGCCCGGCGCCAAGGAGCTGATGCGCTCCCTGCGGGACGCCGGGTTCACCGTCGTGCTCGCCAGCTCCGGTGCCGGCGAGCACGTCGAGCACTACCTCGACCTCCTGGACGGCCGCGAGCTCGCCGACGCGTGGACGAGCTCCGACGACGTCGAGACCACCAAGCCGGCGCCCGACCTCGTCGGGGTCGCGCTCGACGCGGTCGGGGGCGGGTCCGCGGTCATGGTCGGCGACTCGCCGTGGGACGCCCTCGCCGCGCAGCGGGCGGGGGTGCCGACGTACGCCGTCCGCACCGGGGGCTTCGGCGCGGAGCAGCTGCGCGAGGCCGGTGCCCTGGCGGTGTACGACGACCTCGTCGCCCTGCGCGCGGACCTGCGCGGCTCCGTGCTCGCCTCGCCGTCCGGGAGCTGAGCCGCCCGTCCCGTCGGCCCTCGGGCCCGGGGTGAGGGTCCGGGGCTACGCTCGACGACGTGGGACGGGTGGACGTCGAGACCACCGTCGTGGTGGCTCGGCCGCGGGACGAGGTCGCGGCGTGGGCGGCGGACCCGTCCAACGCCCCCCGCTGGTACGACGCCATCGACGCCGTCACCTGGCGCACCGGACCGCCGCTCGCGGTGGGCACGGAGGTCGACTTCCGGGCCCGCTTCCTCGGCCGGGCGCTCGCCTACACGTACGTGGTCCGCGAGCTCGTCCCCGGTGAGCGCCTGGTGATGAGCACCGACGCCGGGCCGTTCCCGATGGAGACGACGTACACGTGGGCCGACGAGGGCCGCGGGCGGACGCGCATGACCCTGCGCAACCGGGGGGAGCCGAGCGGCTTCGCCGGGGTGGCCGCCCCGGCGCTGGCCGCCGCGGTGCGTCGCGCGAACCGCAGGGACCTGCGGCGCCTGTGCGCCGTCCTGGAACGGCGCTGACCACGGAACGGCAGGACGCGACGACATCCGCGGACCGGGCGCGGACCGGCCGCGGTGCCCGCCGAGGGTGCCCGGGACGGCGCGCGGCTCGGGAGGTTGCCTCGTCCCGGCCTGGGTAAGGTCCCAGACGGTCCAGCAGCGAGGCCACCGACACCGACCGGTGCCGGCACCCGTGACCGGGTGACGGTGCCCGCCTGGAGGAGCACGTGAGCACGTCCGCGTCCCGCCCCCCGCTGCGCCTGGTGCGCGACGACGTCCCCGAGCCGCCCGTGCCGGTGGGCCGTGACCGGTGGCTCTCGCCGCAGGAGGCCGCCGAGCAGGTGGGCGTGGAGCCCCACGTGCTCGAGAGCTGGGCCCTGCAGGGTGGCCTGGAGCGCCGCGAGGTCGACGGCCGGCCGGAGTACGAGTCGCCCTCGGTCGCCGAGCTGGTCGTCCGGCTGAAGGCCGCCCGCTGCGCGCAGGGGCACCGGCTGGTCCTGCGTCGCGACGGCAGCCAGGTGTGCGTGCGCTGCGCCGGCTGACCCGGGCCCTGGCACGACGACCGGCACGACGACCGGCACGACGACGGCCCGGCGGGTCAACCCGCCGGGCCGTCGTCGAGCGCCGGGCGCACCGGCCGGGGCTCAGCCCACGCGGATGAACGTGGGGGTGTACCAGATCTCGCGCTTGGCGACGGCCTTACCGGTGCGCGGGGAGTCGTACATCATGTTGCCGCCCGCGTAGATGCCGATGTGGCCGGGCGTCCAGACGAGGTCACCGGGACGGGCCTCGGACGCCGGCACGCGGCGGCCGGCCTGCGCCTGGGCCGACGAGGTGCGCGGCAGGGAGACGCCGAGCTGGGCGTAGACGTACTGCGTGAAGCCCGAGCAGTCGAAGCCCTCGGGCGTGGTGCCGCCGTAGCGGTACATGGTCCCGACGTACCGCTCGGCGACGGCGAGCACGGAGCCCGCGGCCTCGCTGGCGGACGGGCGCGTGGCGGACTGGCTGCCGGAGTCGGCGGCGGCGGACCGCTCGGAGCGGGACGCGCGGGCGGGGCGGTCCTGGCGGGCCCCGGACGCCTCGTCCTCGTCGGCCTCCTCCACCGGCGCGGGCGGCGGCGGGGGCGGCGGCGGGGGCGTGACGCTCGTGAGGGTGGCGCCGGCGAAGGTGACCGCGGCGTCCGCGGGGACGCTGACGGTGGCGACGGCCCCGGTGCCGGCGTCGGTGCTGGTCTCGGTGCCGGCCTCGGGGGCGGTCACCTCGGCGACCTGGTCGGCCGGCGCGTCGACGTCCTGGCCGGCGGTGGAGCCGCCGTCGGTGAGCGGGGTGGCGGTCGCGGCCGGCAGGCCCATCGTGACGACGAGGCCGGAGGACGCGGCGACGACCGCGGAGCGACGGGTCATCGTCGTGGCGTTGGCGGAGACGACCTCGACGAGGACGGTCAGCGGGGTGGTGGGGCGACTGGCGGCGCGGTGGCGCGCGGTGGCACGGCTGGACACGTTCGGTACCTCGGTCCACGCCTACGAGGTGAGCTGTCGGGTTCGGGTGGGAGGTGTCACCCGGCCTGTCGTCCCTGAGGACTCGAGGCTTCACCCCGAGGACCCGGTGGTGCTGGGCCCGGAAGTGGTTCCCCCGCCCCTGTCGTGCGGATCTCGGACGGACCCTCGGGCGGTGACAGGGTTCGGCGAGCCGCCCGCGGGGCCGGGCGGTGTCCCCGACCGGCAACACTGAGAGTACGTGACCAGCGACCGTAGGTCACATCGATGTCACGAAATGGACTCGGCGATGCACCGAACGGGTGACGGCGTGTTTGCGGTCTCGTGTCGGGGCGCGTCGCGACGGGTCGTCGGCGGCGGGCTCAGCCCGCGAACTCCCAGTGCCACGGCTCCGGCTTGGTGCCGTTCTGCTGCGCCCACCCGGGGTTGAACCAGCCGTGCAGCGGCGCGTGCACCTGCATCCACCGGTGCTCGGGCGTGCCGAACCGCTGGATGCCCCCGCACAGGTCCAGGGCCTTGCCCCAGCCGTGGTTGCTGGTGCCAGGTGTCGCGGCGAGGCGCGGCTTGCTGGCCTTGACGCGCACCTGCGCCTCGTAGGAGCGGTAGGAGTCCGTCACGCAGACCGGCGCGCCGAACTCGGCGGCGTAGGCCTTCGCGAGCTGCTCGAACGCGTACGCGGCGTCAGCCCGCAGCAGGTGCCCGCTGGCACCCCAGACCGGGCACAGGGCGGAGGCGGGGATCGTGCCGTTGGCGTAGCCGCGCAGGTCCCCTCCCCGGCACTCCCCGACCGCACCCGTGACCGACTGGGTGAGGTCGGCCGTGACGGCCGGCTGGCCGGCGACCAGCGCGCGGGCCTGCTCCAGCCGGGCCGCCTCCGCGTCCGCCCGCGCCGCGGCGTCCGCCGCGCTCGTCGCCCGCTCCGCGAGCGTCGTCACGAGGGCGCGCTGCTCGGCGACGAGGCGCTCGCTCTCCAGCCGGGCCTCGTCGGCCGCGGCGGCCAGCTCCAACGCGGCGCGGGCGGAGTCCTCCGCCTGGCGCGCCGCGTCGTCCTGGACCTCCTGGGCGTCGGCAGCCTGCGTCAGCGCGGCGTCACGGACCCGCCCCAGGCGCTCCAGGGTGATCAACCGCAGCTGGAGGTCCTCGGCGTCCTCGGCGCGCAGGACCTGGACGACGCCGTCCAGGTCGGTGCCGCCGGAGCTGCGGTACGCCTGCGCCGCCCAGCGGCCGAGGTCACCCCGGGACCGGGCGGCGGCGTCCTGCGCGTGCGCCAGCCGCTCGCTCTGCGTCCAGTGGTCCGCGCGCGCGACGTCCAGCGCCTGCTCCGCGCGCTCGTAGCGCTCCAGCGCGGCGTTGGACGCCGCCGCCAGCTCCGCGAGCCTGTCCTCCGCCGACCGGACGTCGTCCTGCTGCCGGGTGGCCTCGGACCGCAGCCTGTCGGCCTCCTGCCGCGCCGACGACGCCGACGACGCCGACGACGCCGCGAAGGCCGCGGAGCCCGAGGGCCCCGCGGACGGGTCGCCCACGACGGGCGCGGCCAGCAGCGCACCCGCGAGCAGCGCGGACGCGGTCAGCAGGCACGTCAGCGAGCGGCGCACCGGCCGGTGGGGAAGGGGCACACCGCAGCCATCGTCACGTCGCGGCCCCACCTTGACCCCCTGCCCGGGTGAGCACCCGGGCAGGCGCCTGCCCGGGTGCTCACCCGGGCGTCGCCGGCGCGGGCGTCCCCCGTCGCGCCCGCGGTGGCCATCTGGGAGGGTGCGGTCCACCACCAGCCCGAGACCGTCCCCGCCCGCCTCCCGGAGGTCCCCGTGCCACTGCGCCGCACCGTCCTCGTCACCGGGGCCAGCTCCGGGCTGGGCCGCGGGATGGCCCGCGAGCTCGCCGCCCGCGGGCGCGACCTCGCCCTGTGCGCCCGGCGCACCGAACGCCTCGACGAGCTCCGCGCCGAGCTGCTGGACGCCCACCCCGGCGTGCGGGTGGCCGTCCGCCGGCTGGACGTCGACGACCCCGAGCAGGTGATGGACGTCTTCGCGTCGTTCCGTGAGGAGCTCGGCACCATCGACCGGGTGGTCGTCAACGCCGGGCTGGGCAAGGGGCAGCCCGTCGGCACCGGCGGGTGGCGGGCGAACGCCCAGACCCTGCGGACGAACGTGCTCGGTGCGCACGCCCAGGTCGAGGCGGCGATGGAGGCCTTCCGCGCCCAGGGGCACGGGCACCTCGTCGTGGTGTCGTCCGTCGGCGCGGTGCGGGGGATGCCCCGCAACGTCACGGCGTACTCGGCGTCCAAGGCCGCGCTCGCCACGCTCGCCGAGGGCGTCCGGGCCGAGACCCTCGGCACGCCGATCGCCGTGACGACCCTGTACCCCGGCTACATCCGCTCGGAGATGAACGAGGGGCTGCGGCGGATCCCGTTCGTCGTCGACACCGAGACCGGCTGCCGCGCGCTGGTGGCGGCGATGGAGCGCGAACCGGCGCGCGCCTACGTCCCGCGCTGGCCGTGGGCCCCGGTCTCGCTGGCCCTGCGGGTGCTGCCGCTGCGGGTCGTGGCCCGCATGGTCTGACCCGGTCGGCCAGGCCCGCAGCCGTCGTCCACGGGACCACGGCCGTCGTCCACGGGCCGGACGTCGTCCACGGGAGCGAGCCGGCGGGCCGTCCGGGAGGTCTTCTGGGCGTACAGGGTGCGGTCCGCCTGCAGGTACAGGGCCTCGAGGTCCGCGCCGTCGACACCCAGCGTCGCCGCCCCGACGCTCACGCCGGTCCGCGCCGCCAGGGCCGACTGGAGGCGGACCCCGAGCACCTGGGCGTCGTCCGCGCCGCAACCCGGCAGCAGCACCGCGAACTCGTCGCCGCCGAGCCGGCCGACCCCGTCCCCGGCACGCAGGCCGGCGGACGCCGTCTGCGCGACCCAGCGCAGCAGGTCGTCCCCCGCCGCGTGGCCCTGGGTGTCGTTGACCTGCTTGAAGCCGTCGAGGTCGAGCAGGAGCAGCGACAGCGGCTCCTCCGTCCGACGCGCCCGGGACAGCGCCTCCCGCAGCCGCTCCTCGAAACCCCGCCGGTTCAGGCAGCCGGTCAGCCCGTCGGTCCGCGACAGGACGGTGAGCCGGCGTCGCTGTCCCGCGGCGACGTGGCCGTGCATGCCGCAGGCCACCGTCATGCCGAGGAAGGCGGCCAGGTCGGCGAAGACGTGCCACCCGCTCGGGGCGCCCACCAGCAGCGCCACCGCCAGGTACACGGCGACGAACGTCGTCCCGACCGGGGCGGCGAGCCGTCGCGGAGAGCTCAGCGCCACCAGCGGGAGCATGCTGATCAGGCCGATCGACGTGGGTGAGGTGACACCGCCCGCGACGACGACGAACGCCGTCGCCAACCCGCCCTGGACCGCGGAGAAGACCAGGGACGCCAGCAGCGAGTGCCGGCCACGGACCACGGCCGGAGCGACCCGGGTGGTGACGAACCCGGCGAGGACCCCGACGGTCGCGACGACGAGCAGGGCGCCGCGGGCCGCCGGCGCCGAGAACGCCACGGCGTAGAACGCGCCGAAGCTGAAGTTGCCGACCGTCAACCAGCCGAGCTGGGCCAGGGCGCGGGCTCTGCGCTCGGTCGCCGCGATGCGCGGTGACCGTGGGGCCTCGACGGTCAGCCCGTCGACGGGGTCAGGCACCTCCGGCCGGTCCCGCAGGGACTTGTCCTCGTAGAGGCGGGCGTCGGCGACCCGGTGCAGCTCCTCGACGTCCTCGCCGTCGGCGG
The DNA here is from genome assembly GCF_054781695.1 of Thalassiella azotivora. Taxonomy (NCBI): domain Bacteria; kingdom Bacillati; phylum Actinomycetota; class Actinomycetes; order Kineosporiales; family Kineosporiaceae; genus Thalassiella; species Thalassiella azotivora. The sequence continues at coordinate 59,297 of NZ_BAAGTX010000007.1, read as the reverse complement.
GGTACCGGGCCCAGCCGACGCTCGACGGCGTGCGCTGCGACAGCTCGGCGCGCAGCCGCTGCGCCGCGACGGCGGCGGGCTCGCGGGCGGTCCCGGTCAGCAGGACGGCGAACTCGTCGCCGCCCAGCCGTCCGACCGGGTCGTGGTCCCGCACCCCCTCACGCAGCGTGCGGGACGTCCAGGTCAGCAGCGCGTCACCCGCGGCGTGGCCGTGGGTGTCGTTGACCTCCTTGAACCGGTCCAGGTCGAACAGCACGAGCACGAACGAGTCGCCGGTGCGCCGGCAGCGGGCTGCCTCCTGGCCCAGCCGCCCGTCGAACGCCCGCCGGTTCAGGCAACCGGTGAGCGGGTCGATGCTGGCCACGTCCACCAGCCGGGTGCGCAGCGAGCGCAGCGCGTGGGCGTGGGCGGCGCACACCGTCGCCACGAAGACGAACGCCGCGGTGTAGGTCGTGGCGCGCGACCACGCGACGTCAGGGTCCGACAGGGCGACCGCCCAGTACAGGACGCCGGTCAGGGCGACGTAGCCGACGAACCGGCGCCACGTGGCGACCAGCGAGACGAGCACCAGCCCGGTCCACGGCAGCACGCCGAGCGGGCTGGTGACACCGCCCTCGAGGTGGGCCATGAGCGTGAACAGCAGCAGGTGGGACAGGGCCAGCCACGGCGGGACGACGCGGGCCAGCGGCCCGCGCGCGATCCTCCGCGCGCCGGCCCTGGCGGCCAGGGCGACGAGCACCAACACCGTCGCCAGCGACACCATCAGGGGGCGGTGGGGACCGCGCTCCCAGGTCAGCAGGAGGTAGACGAGCAGGATGGCGCTCGGCCCCGCCGCGAGCTCGGCGTCGCGCCGCAGCATCGTGACGGAGGCGCGGCGTCCGTGCCGAGCCACTCCGTCCACCCGACATCCCTTCGACCGCCCACGGCACCCGGCCGCCTGTGGTCCCCGTCGTCAGGTCGGCACGCGATCCTGACCCGGACGGGGCGAGAGCACCCGGACGGGTGCCCGTCGTGATCACCGCCCCGGAGGCGACCGCGGGACAGCAAACCACCGGACGGCGCGGCAGGCACGTCCGGTGCGGACGTCGCGGTGGGGCGCCGGCGTTCAGCTCCCGGTCGGTCCCGGCAGCGGTGTGGTGGCCGGCCCGGGATCGGCCGGGGCGGGGGGCTGCACGCCCGGTGCCAGCAGCGGCAGGTAGTCCGTCGCCCGCACGGCGCCCTCGGCCCGGTTACCACCCGGCAGGACGGCCGCCACCCGCTCGTCGTCCTGCACGAGGCGCACCGACTCGACACCCGCCACGGACGTCAGGGACAGCACGATCTGGCCCACCGCGAGCGGCAGCCGGTCCGCGGACGGCTCGCGGGTCGGCAGCTCCACCTCGACCGTCGCGGTGGTCCCCTCGATCTCCAGGAGCTCGAGGGTGACCTCCGGGCCGAGAGCGCTGGACAGGCCCGCGCGGCGCTGGCTCTCCGTCGGTCCGGCGGCCAGCTGGGCGAGCACCTGCCGGGCCACCGAGCGCAGACCGGTCGCGTCGACGGTGGAGGCCTGCGGGACGAGCCGGTCGTCCGCGTCGAGCAGGTACACCTGCGGCACCGTGCGACCGGGCGGGGCGTCGGTGGGCGACGCGGTCGGGGCCGGTGGCGGGTTGAGCAGCCCGTACGGCACCTGGGTGGGCTCCAGCGACCGGCTCCGGCCCTCGTGCGGCGCCCCGCACGCGGCCAGGCACCCGGCCGCGACCACGAGGGCGAGGACCCGCTGACCCGCGCGCCGCCTCACGAGCCGGCCCCCGTGCGCTCACCCGGGTCGGCGACGAGGTCGCGAGGGCCGGGACGCGGCTCCGGTGCCTCGAGGTCGGCGACGGGCGGGGCGACGTCCGCCCGGGGCAGCCGGATCGTGAACCGCGCCCCGCCGGCCGGGCCGGGCTCGCACCACACCGTCCCGCCGTGTGCGCGCACCGTCTCGGACACGAGGCTCAGCCCCAGCCCCGTCCCGGGGCGCGAGGCGCGGGACCCGCCCCGCACGAACCGCTCGAAGACCCGCTCCCGGTCGGCCTCGGGCACGCCCGGCCCGGCGTCGTCCACCTCGACCAGGACCGACCCCTCGTCGCCGCGGACCGTCACCGCCGTGACCCCGTCCCCGTGCAGGTCGGCGTTCTCCAGCAGGTTGACCACCGCCCGGGCCATCTGCTGCTTGTCCACCAGCACGGGCAGGACGGCCTCCGGCCCCTGCACCAGGCCGGGGTCGCGTCCGCTCAGCTCGCAGGCGCCGCGCACCAGGTGGGTGGCGTCGACCTCCGCGCGCAGGTCCCGGGCGGTCCCCGCGTCGAGCCGGCCGAGCTCGAGCAGGTTGTCCAGGGCCGAGCGGAACCGGACCAGCTCGGTGTCGACCAGGTCGAGCACCTCGCGGGAGCGCTGCGGCATCTCGTCCTCGCGGGCACGCAGCAGCTGCACGCTGGTGGTCAGGGTGGTCAGCGGCGAACGCAGCTCGTGGCTGACGTCCGCGGTGAAGCGCGCGTCGCGCTCGATCCGCTCCGACAGCGCGTCGACCATGGCGTTGAAGGACCCGACGATCGTCACCAGCTCGGGGTCGTCGGTGCCCGGCAGCCTCGTGCCCAGGTCGCCGCCGGCGATCCGCGCCGCGGCGCCGGCCACGTCGTCCAGGGGGGCCAGGACCCGCCGTGACGCCCACCGGCCGAGCAGAGCGCCGGCCAGGGTGGTGAGCACCGCGAACGCCGTGAGCACCCACCCCAGGGTGGTGAGCGTGCGCTGCAGCTCGGCGGTGACGGTGACCTCGTAGAAGCGGGCCTGCGCCGCGGGCACGGGCACGCCCACGGCCACCGCGGGGACGCCGTCCACGGTCGTCCACGCCAACCCGGCGCTGCCCGCGGCGACGGTGTCCTGCAGCGCGTTGGGCACCACCTCGACCCGGGGCCGCAGGGACGTCGTGTACCACTCGCCGCCGCGCTGGACGAGGACGACCGTGTCGGACGGCGGCGAGACGGTGCCGAGCGCGTCGGCGACGGGCCGGCCCGCCGTCAGCAGCCCGTCGCGCACGTACGAGGCGTCCGCGAACGCCTGCCCGAGCGCGGCGCTCTCCCGCTGGTCGAGCAGGTACTGGCGCGCCACCAGGTAGGTGCCGCCGGAGAGCACGGCCGACAGGGCCAGCGCCCCGGCGGCGAACGACACCGTCACCTGGTTGCGCAGCCCGAGGGAGCGGCCCCGGAACCGCCGGCTCACTGCGGGTCCAGCCGGTACCCCAGACCCCGGACCGTGACGACGAGGCGCGGGTGGGACGGGTCGGTCTCGATCTTCGTGCGCAGCCGCCGGACGTGGACGTCGACGATCCGCTCGTCCCCGAAGAACCCCCGGTCCCACACGCTCGACAGCAGCGCCTGCCGGCTGAGCACCCGCCCGGGCGGGGAGGCGAGCTCGGTGAGCAGCCGGAACTCGGTGACGGTCAGGTGCACGTCCTGGTCGCCGCGCCGGACCCGCCCGGCCCGCGGGTCCAGCACCAGCGGGCCGTCGGAGTCGAGCACGACCCCGCTGTCCGACGGCGCGTTCTGCGGGGTCGCCGCCTCCGCCGCGCGCCGGCCCCGGCGCCGCAGCGCGCGCAGCCGGGCGGTGACCTCCTTCAGCTCGAACGGCTTGGTGACGTAGTCGTCCGCCCCGGCCTCGAGGGCCGCCACGATGTCGTGGGTGTCGTTGCGGGCGCTCAGCACGATCACCGGCGCGTCGTGCTCGGGGCGCACGGACCGGATGAAGCTGAAGCCGTCCATGCCCGAGCCGAGCATGAGGTCGACGAGCATGAGGTCGACGTCCTGCCCCTTCAGCAGGTCCAGGGCGTCCTCGGCGCTCGCGGCGTCCAGCACCTCGTAGCCCTCGTCGAGCAGGGCGAGCCGGACGGCGGCGCGGATGCCGTCGTCGTCCTCCACCACCAGCAGGCGCGCGACCACCCGCCCATCGTGCCAGCCGGCCGGGCGGGCGCCCGACGCCCGTCACGATGCGCCGCCGATCCGTCACGGAACCGCAAAGGAACCGTGCGGACGGACGCAACACGCGGCGTCCACGCTCGGAGGGCCGGGCCGAGGTGGCCCGTCGAGGTGACGGGAGGAGGACGACGTGTCGGTCCTGGCAGGCAGGCCCACGGGCCCCCGAGGCGTGGGTCGCCCCCGCGGTGGGGCGAGCGACCCGGTGACGGGCCGGGCGACCGGCTCCACCGTCGTCCACCTCGACGAGGGCAGCCCGGTCGAGGCGCTGAACCGGCTGCGCACGGCGGTCAGCGCGCACCTCCTGGACGGCGGTCGCACCGTCGTCGTGGACGTGTCCCGGCTGAGCCGGCTGTCCTCGGGCACCGTCGCCGCGCTGCTGTGGGCCAAGCGCCACTGCCGCGCGCGGGGCGGCACGGTCGTCGTGCGCGGGGCGACCAGCGACAGCCTCACCACCCTCACCCGCTCGGGTCTGGGTGACGTCTTCGACATCGAGCCGGGGCCGAGGGCCCGGGAGGTCCGATGAGCATCGTCCTGACGCAGGCGCTGCCTGTGCTGAGCACCCGCACGCCGCCGTCCCCGCACGAGGTCCGGGGCACGTGGCACGTGGACACGCTGACCCGGCGGGACGGGTCGGTCAGCGTGGAGCGCGTGCCCGGCGGCGTGCGGGTCAGCGTGGGGGACACCGGGACGGACGACGACGCGACCCGGGTCGAGCTGCTGGAGGACGGCGGGGTGCGGGTCACCTCGCACGCCAGCCCGCCCGCGCTGCTCGTCGGCGAGCACGGCGCCCGGTTGCTCCCCACCGGCACCGAGCCCGACGGCCGGGCCCAGGCGCACTGCGGCGACGTGCTGGTGCTCTGCTCCGCCGAGGCCCTCGGGCAGCTGCCGAGCGGGCTGGGCGGGGTGCTGGCGCACTCGCCGCGGCGGCTGGGGGCGCACGACCCGGACGGGCTGCTCGCCGAGCTGATGGCCGAGAGCGACGTCGGCGCCGCGGCGGTCGCGGTGCTGGGTGCGGAGGGCGCCGGCCGATGAGGCGAGACGCCCCCCTGACGACGACCGTCCCGATGACCCCGACGACGACAGCCACGACGACGACAGCCACGACGACGACGACCGTCACCGACCAGGCACCGCGCCACCGGCGCACCCGACCCGCTCCGAGGAGGGGACCCATGACCACCAGCCCAGCGTTCCTCCGTGAGGTGGCCGACCAGGCCGCCCTCGCCAAGCGCCAGCTGGCCGCCGCCGAGGCCGTCGGCGACGAGGCCGCGGCCTCCGCCGCCGCCAACCGGCTGCTCGACCTCGACGAGATCGCGGCGCGGGCCAGCGACGCGACGTTGGTGGTGGAGGACGCGCTGTGAGCTCGGTGCTGGCCGTCCTGTCCAGCACGGTGCTGGCGGTGGCCGGCGTGCTGACGATGGGGCGGGAGGCGCCGGTCGCCGGCCTGGACCCGGACGTCCTCGGTGCCGTGGCCGTCGGCCTGGCCGTGATGATCGGGGCGGCGACGGTCCTGCTGTGGGCGGCCCGCGGCCCCGGGGCCGTCGGCGGGACCGGCGCGGTCGCCAGGTCGCCGCACCGGCGGCGCGCGCGGGGCTGACCGGCCGACCCTGACCTACCGCACTGGCCGGCGGGGCTGACCACCCGTTCGGGTCGGCGTTCGACGCGCGGCCCCCACGTGCGGTACCCCTGGGCGGGTCCACCGACCCGCACCCGGGGAGAGCCGTCATGCCGAGGTCCCGACTGGCCGTCGCCGCACCGGCACTCGCCGCGGCCGGTACGGCGCTGGCCGGCACGCTGGTGGTGCGGTCACAGGCCGACCGCCTGCCCGAGCCCGTCGCGACCCACTGGGGCACCTCCGGGCCGGACGGCTTCTCACCGCTCGCGGACAGCCTGTGGACGACGGCGGTGCTGTTCGCGCCCCTCGTCCTGGTGCTGACCGCGGTGACGGCCGTCGCCCCCCGCTCGGCGCGGGGCGCCGTGGCCGGCTTCGGCGTGGGCACGCCGGTGGGTCTCGGCGTCCTCGTCTACGGCAGCACGCTGCGGCAGGCCGGGTTGGACGACGCGGCGCTCGCGCCCGGTCCGGGGCCGCTGGTGCCCCTCGCCCTGCTCGTGGGCGCCGCCGTCGGGACCCTGGCGGGGTGGTCGCTGCGGGTGCCCGCGCCGCTCCTGCCCGCTGACCGGGCGGGTCTGACCGTGCCGCCGTCCGAGCGCGAGGTGTGGACGGGCACCGCCGGCGTGGGACGTCGCGCGCAGCTCGTGGTGGTCGTCGTCACCGTGGCCCTCGCCGTCGCGACGGCGCTGCTCGACGTGTGGGTCGCCGTCGTCCCGCTCGTCGTCGGGGCCGTCGTCCTGCTCTGCGCGTCGGCCACGGTGCGCGTCGACCACCGGGGGCTGCTCGTGCGCGCGGCCGGGGTGGCCCCCGTCGTGCGGGTGCCGCTGGAGCGGGTGGAGTCGGCCGACGTGACGCAGGTCCAGGCCTTCGCCGAGTTCGGCGGCTGGGGCTCGCGGGTCGGGCTGGACGGCCGGCGGGCCTTCCTGACCCGCAGCGGGACGGCGCTGCGCGTGCGCCGCGTCGACGAGCCAGACGTGCTGGTCACCGTCGACGACCCCGAGGGGGCCGCACGGGTCCTGGCCGCCCTGGTCGCCGCGGCGCGATCGGTCTAGCCGGCCTGACCGGCCGCGCCGCGGCGACCGGTCAGGCGGTGGTGCTGGGCGTCTCCTCGCCGAGCTCGCGCAGCGTCCCCGCCTTGCGGTCCTCGAGGTACTTGCGCATCTCCCGCTTGACCACCGGCAGGAGCAGGTAGACGCCGAGCAGGTTGACGAAGGCGCAGACGAAGAGCATCGCGTCGGCGAACCCGAGCACCTCGCTGAAGGTCAGCACCGTGCCCGTGACCGTGAACAGGCAGAACACGACCTTGTAGAGGTTCTCCGAGAACGTGGACCGGCCGAACAGGTGCGTCCACGCCTTGAGGCCGTAGTAGCTCCAGGTGATGAGCGTCGAGAACGCGAACAGCGCGACGGCCACCGCGAGGACGACCGGGAACCACGGCAGGACGGTCTCGAAGGCGTCCGAGGTCAGGACGACGCCGTCCGCGGTGGTGCCGCCGGTCTCGGCGACCTCGTCGCGGGCGGCCAGGTAGCTCGCCGGGTTCGCGATGATGATCGTCAGGGCGGTCATCGTGCAGATGATGACGGTGTCGGCGAAGGGCTCGAGCATGGAGACGAAGCCCTCGCTGACCGGCCTGCGGGTCTTCACCGCGGAGTGGGCGATGGCTGCCGACCCCAGCCCGGCCTCGTTGGAGAACGCCGCCCGCTGGAAGCCGACGATCATCACCCCGATGACGCCGCCGCCGACGCCCTCGGGGGAGAAGGCGCCCGTGACGATCTCGCCGAAGGCCGCGGGCACGTGGCCGAGGTTGCCGAGGATGACGACGAGGCAGGCGGTCACGTAGACCGCGGCCATCGCGGGGACGAGCCGGCTGGTGACGACGCCGATGGAGCGGATCCCGCCGATGATGACCAGGGCGATCAGGCCGGCGAGGCCGAGACCGAACAGCAGCGCCGCCCCGTCGTTGCCGAGGAAGCCGTCCGCGCCGCCGGTGACCTCCCGGGCCTGGGCGAACGTCTGGTTGGCCTGGAACATGTTGCCGCCCGCGACACCGAACATGATGATCGCGACGGCGTACAGGCCGGTGAGGCCGGCGGACGGGATCCGCCCGAAGCGCTTGAACGCCACCGGCAGGTAGCGGAACGGGCCGCCGCTGACCGTGCCGTCCTCGTGGACCTGGCGGTACTTCACGCCGAGCGTGCACTCGGCGAACTTCGTGCACATGCCGAACAGGCCGGCGACGATCATCCAGAAGGTGGCGCCGGGACCGCCGAGCGCGACGGCCACGCCGACGCCGGCGATGTTGCCGAGCCCGACCGTGCCGGACAGCGCCGACGTCAGGGCGTGGAAGTGCGGCACCTCGCCCGGGTCGTCGGCGGTCGAGTAGTGACCGCGGACCACCTCGGTCGCGACCTTGAACCCGCGGAACTGGATGAACCCGAAGTAGAGGGTGAAGATGACCGCTGCGGTGACGAGCCACAGGGCGACGATGGGGAAGGTGGCGCCGGCGATGGTGACCTCGAAGAACACGATCTTCGTGGCCCACTCGGTGACCGGCTCGAAGACGCTGTTGATGGCGTCCTCGGTGGCGCTGAGCCAACCGGCCCGGTCGTCGTCGGCGACGCTGCTGACGAGGTGTGACGTGGGCGACATGTCAACGCAGCGAACACCGTGGCTGCCCGGATGGCAAGACGAGCCGCCGTCCGTCACGTGTCCGTGACCTGCACCGACGGGCGGCGGGACGGCGTCCAGCAGCCGGGCGGGTCCGCGTGGCGCGACCGGTGGCTCGTACGCTCGACGCCGTGAGCGCGCCCACCGTCCGCCGGTCCGGTACGCCCCGCGACGACGACGGCGGGCTCGTCGCCGCCCTGCGGGCCGCGGGGCTGCGCGACGTCGACGACTCGCCGCTCAGCCGCTCGCTCTACTCCTCCGACGCCTCCCTGTACCGGGTGCCGCCCCGCGCGGTCGTCGTCCCCAGGCACACCGACGAGGTCGTGGCGGCCCTCCAGGTCTGCCGCGAGGCCGGCGTCCCGCTGACCGTCCGCGGAGCGGGGACGTCGATCGCCGGCAACGCCGTCGGGCCGGGGGTCGTCGTCGACGTCAGCCGGCACCTGAACCGGGTCCTCGAGGTCGACCCGGAGAGCCGCACGGCCCTCGTCGAACCGGGTGTGGTGCAGGCGAACCTGCAGCGCGAGGCCGCCCGGCACGGCCTGCGCTTCGGCCCCGACCCGTCGACGCACAACCGCGCCACGATCGGCGGGATGGTCGGCAACAACGCGTGCGGGTCGCGCGCCCTGGGCTACGGGCGGACCAGCGACAACGTCACCGGGCTCGACGTCGTCACCGGCACCGGCGCCCGGCTCCGGCTGGGTGGCGTGACGGGGCCGGCGTCCGCCCCGTCGTCCTCGTCGCCGGTGCTGGACGCGCTGCGCGACGTGGTCTCCGCCGACCTGGCCACGATCCGCACCGAGCTCGGGCGGTTCCCCCGGCAGGTCTCCGGCTACTCGCTGGAGCACCTGCTGCCCGAGAACGGGTTCGACGCCGCGCGCGCTCTCGTCGGCAGCGAGGGCACGCTCGCGCTGACCCTGGCCGCCCGGGTGCGGCTCGTCGCCGACGCGCCGGTCCGCGTCCTCGTCGTCCTGGGCTACCCGTCGATGGCCGAGGCCGCGGACGCCGTCCCCGCGGTGCTGCCGCACGGGCCGGTGGCGTGCGAGGGGATGGACGCGCGGATCGTCGACGTGGTGCGGACCCGGAGGGGACCGGGCGCCGTGCCCGAGCTGCCGCGCGGCGGGGGCTGGCTGTTCGTCGAGCTCGTCGGGGACGAGGAGGCCGCCGTCGCCGACGCCGCCACCCGGCTCGCCAGCTCCGTCGGCGCGCTGGGCTCCCGGGTCGTCACCGACGCGGTGGAGGCCGCGGCGCTGTGGCGGATCCGCGAGGACGGCGCGGGGCTGTCCGCGCGAACCCCGGCCGGGGACCCCGCGCACGCCGGCTGGGAGGACGCCGCCGTCCCCCCGGCGTCGCTGGGCGCCTACCTGCGCGAGTTCGAGGCGCTGATGGCCGACCGCGGCCTGACCGGCCTGCCGTACGGGCACTTCGGTGACGGGTGCGTGCACATCCGGATCGACTTCCCCCTCGACGCGGCCGGTGGGACGACGGTCTTCCGCGACTTCCTGCACGACGCGGGCCGGCTCGCCGCCGCGCACGGCGGGTCGATGTCCGGTGAGCACGGTGACGGCCGGGCCCGCGGTGAGCTGCTGCCGCTGATGTACTCGCCGCAGGCGATCGCGCTGTTCGAGCGGGTCAAGGCGGTGCTCGACCCCGACGACGTCCTCAACCCCGGGGTCATCGTCCGGCCGGCGGCGGTGGACGACGACGTGCGCGTCGCGCAGGCCCACCCGGTGCGCCGGGCCGAGCTGCCGTCGCTGCGCCTGGGGTACCGGCACGACCGCGGCGACCTGTCGATGGCCGTGCACCGGTGCACCGGGGTCGGCAAGTGCCGCGCCGACACCACCGCCGGGGGCGGGGTGATGTGCCCGAGCTACCTGGCCACCCGGGAGGAGAAGGACACGACCCGCGGGCGCGCCCGGGTGCTCCAGGACGTCGTCGCCGGCCACCTCGGTCCGGACGGCTTCCGCACGCAGGCGGTGCACGACGTCCTCGACCTGTGCCTGTCCTGCAAGGGCTGCTCCGCGGACTGCCCCACGGGCGTCGACATGGCGGCGTACAAAGCCGAGGCGCTGCACCAGCGCTACCGGCGGCGGCTGCGGCCCCGGTCGCACTACGCCCTGGGCTGGCTGCCGCGCTGGACGCGGCTGCTGGCGCGGCTGCCCCGGTGGGTGACGGCGGTGGCGAACGCGTCGCTGCGCTCGCGGGCGCTGCACCCGGTGGTGACGTGGGCGGCGGGGGTGGACCGGCGGCGGTCGTTGCCGCAGCTCGCCCCCGAGACGTTCCGACAGTGGTTCGCTGCGCGTGCCCGAACGGGCTCCGGCGGGGCCGGTGCCGCCGCGCCGCACGGGGACGTGGTGCTGTTCGTGGACACGTTCACGGACGCGTTCTCCCCGCAGGTCGGTCGTGCCGCCGTCGCGGTGCTGGAGGACGCCGGGTACCGCGTGTCGCTGACCCGGGAGAACGTGTGCTGCGGGCTGACCTGGGTGTCCACCGGGCAGCTCGACGCCGCGCGCACCCGGGTGCGCGCGACCGTGGCGGCCCTGCTCCCGCACGTGCGCTCGGGCGCCGCCGTCGTCGGGCTGGAACCGTCGTGCACCGGGGTCCTGCGCGCCGACGCGGTCGAGCTGCTGGACGACGCGGAGGTGGCGGCCGCCCGCGAGGTCGCCGCCGCGACCGTCACCCTCGCCGAGCTGCTCGGCCGCACCCCCGGCTGGACGCCGCCGGACCTGACGGGCACGACCGGGGTCGCGCAGCCGCACTGCCACCACCACGCGGTGATGGGCTGGGCCGCGGACGCTGCGCTGCTGCGCAGGGCCGGGGTGGACGTCGAGCGCCTGGGCGGGTGCTGCGGCCTGGCCGGCAACTGGGGGGTCGAGCGGGGGCACCACGACGTGTCCGTCCAGGTCGCCGAGCACCAGCTGCTGCCCGCGGTCCGCGGGGCGGGGCCGGACGACGTGGTCCTCGCCGACGGGTTCAGCTGCCGCACGCAGCTCGACGACCTCGCCGGCCGCTCCGGCGAGCACCTGGCGGAGCTGCTGGCCCGGCACCTGACCGACTGACGCCGTCAGCGGAGCCGCCGTGCCGTCGTCCGGACTGCGGACATTCGGTCCGGGGAGTGGGACGGGTTACCCTCGCCGGGCGAGCACGACCGTCACCACCGGAAGGAGCGCCGTGGCCGCGCTGGACGAGAAGCTGGAGCCGATCTACGCCGAGGTGCTCCGTCGCAACCCCGGCGAGGACGAGTTCCACCAGGCCGTGCGCGAGGTGCTCGACAGCCTCGGCCCGGTCGTGGCCAAGCACCCCGAGTACGCCGAGGCGTCCGTCATCGAGCGGATCTGCGAGCCGGAGCGGCAGATCATCTTCCGGGTGCCGTGGGTGGACGACGCGGGCACGGTCCAGATCAACCGCGGCTTCCGCGTCGAGTTCAACTCCGCGCTGGGCCCGTACAAGGGGGGCCTGCGCTTCCACCCCAGCGTCTACCTGGGCATCGTGAAGTTCCTCGGCTTCGAGCAGATCTTCAAGAACTCGCTCACCGCGCTGCCGATCGGCGGTGGCAAGGGCGGGTCGGACTTCGACCCCAAGGGCCGCTCCGACGGCGAGGTCATGCGGTTCTGCCAGTCCTTCATGACCGAGCTGTACCGCCACCTCGGCGAGTACACCGACGTTCCCGCCGGTGACATCGGCGTCGGTGGGCGCGAGCTCGGCTACCTCTTCGGCCAGTACAAGCGGATCACGAACCGCTACGAGTCCGGGGTGCTCACCGGCAAGGGCCTGACGTGGGGCGGTTCGCAGGTGCGCCGCGAGGCGACCGGCTACGGCACGGTGTTCTTCGTCGACGAGATGCTCACCACCCGCGGCGAGTCGTTCGACGGCAAGAAGGTCGTCGTCTCCGGGTCCGGGAACGTCGCGATCTACGCGATGGAGAAGGTGCACCAGCTCGGCGGCGTCGTCGTCGCCTGCTCGGACTCGAACGGCTTCGTCGTGGACGAGTCCGGGATCGACGTCGAGCTCGTCAAGGACCTCAAGGAGGTCCGCCGGGAGCGGATCAGCCACTACGTCAAGGAGCGGGGCAACGGCGCCCGGTACGTCGAGGACGGTCGGATCTGGGACGTCGCGTGCGACGTCGCCCTGCCGTCGGCGACGCAGAACGAGCTGACCGGCAAGGACGCGCAGGCGCTGGTGCGGGGCGGCTGCCGCGTCGTCGCCGAGGGCGCCAACATGCCCACGACCCCGGACGGCGTCCGCGTGCTCACCGAGGCCGGCGTCCTGTTCGCGCCCGGCAAGGCCGCGAACGCCGGCGGTGTCGCGACCAGCGCCCTGGAGATGCAGCAGAACGCCTCCCGCGACTCGTGGTCGTTCGAGCACACCGAGGAGCGGCTGGCGGAGATCATGCGCGGCATCCACGACCGGTGCGCCGAGACCGCCGACGAGTACGGCCGCCCGGGGGACTACGTCGCCGGTGCCAACATCGCCGGCTTCACCCAGGTCGCCGACGCCATGCTGGCCCTCGGCGTCATCTGACCCGCCCCCCGGCCCGCACCTTTCCACCAACCTGCGGTCCCCGAGCCCGTCCTGACCCCACCTTTCCACCAACGTGCGGGCGCGGGTCGGACGGAGTCGGGGCGGTCACCCGACGCGACGCGCCGTGTGACCGCCCCGTCGCGCGCGGCGGATGGGTCGTGTCAGTAGCGGGGGGCGCTCATCGCGTCGTAGTACCGCGACGACTCGGGCCGCCACAGCAGCCAGATGATCGCCGCCGCGAGCAGCACCTGCAGTCCGCCGAGAGCCATGGCCAGACCGGTGGTGGGCTGGGCGAACGAGCCGAGGAACGACAGGATCGAGAGCCCGCCGAGCACGGTGCTGAGGATGCGCGCCCACTTCTTGCCGCGGGCGTTGAACACGGCGTTGAGAACCCACAGCACCACACCGATCAGACCCACGACGGTCGCGATGACCAGCGTGAAGGTCACCAGGGTGTCGAGCGTGCTCGGGTCGTAGCCGGGGGTGCCGGCGGACTGCTCCTCGATCATGTCGCGCATGAGGTCCCGTTGCACGAAGGGGACCAGGATCGACAGCAGCGCGAGCCCGGCGCCGGCGTACATCAACCGGACGGCGAGGTCGAGCGGCTTGGGACGGGAGGCCGGGCCCGGTGCGGGCGGGTACTCCCCGCGACTGCTCGGGTCACCGGACGGGTAGGCGGGTGGCCCGCTCTGCGGGGCCGAGGGGTAGGCGGGCGGGCCGTCGGAGGGTGTCTGGGTCATGGGCGCAGAGAGTGGCACACCGGACCCGACCCGCGCCGCCGGATTCGCCGAGCCGCAACGGGGACCATCTGCCGCCCTGGCGCCGGACGCGTCACCGCAGCGACCGGACGAAGGCCCGCACGTCCTCGACGAGCGCGTCGGGCCGCTGGAGCGCGAGGAAGTGCCCGCCGTGGTCGAGCTCCGTCCAGCGGACGACGTGGTGGTCCCGCTCGGCGAACGTCCGGACGGTGACGTCGTTGGCGGACAGCAGGAAGGCGGTGGGGACGGTTCCGCGCTCGGGGGCCCAACCGCCCACCTCGGCCCAGCCCTCCGCGCCGGCCCCGCTGTCCGTGGTGCCGCAGCAGCCGCCGGCCCCACCGTCGACCCCGCCGCCCCACGCCGCCGGGTTCATCGCCTCGAAGTACACCTGCGCCGACGACCCGGCGGTGCGCGTGAACCAGTAGAGGGAGACGCCGGTGAGCATCCGGTCGCGGTCGAGGGCGTCCTCGGGCGCGGCGTCCGCCGGCAGGTCGCTGAGCCGCTGGAAGAGCTCGACCATCCACGCGAGCTGGCCCACGGGTGAGTCGGTCAGCGCGTACGCGACGGTCTGCGGCGACTTCGACAGGATCTGGAGGTAGCCGTCGTTGTAGGCCTGCATCCGGTCCCAGCGCGCCTTGTCCTCACCGCTGAGGGCGTCGGCCTCGCCCTCACCCACCGGGAACGTGATGGCGGCGTTCAGGTGCACCCCGAGGACGTGCGCGGCGTCGACCCGGCCGACCTCGGGGGCGACGAAAGCACCGGTGTCGGCGCCCTGGACGACGTACCGGTCGTACCCGAGCCCGGCCATCAGCGAGGCGAGGACGCCGGCGGTGCGGCCGGCGTCCATCCCCGGTCCGGCCAGCGGCGTCGAGAAGCCGAAGCCCGGCATGGACGGGACCACCAGGGAGAAGGCATCCGCGGGGTCCCCGCCGTGCGAGCGCGGGTCGGTGAGCGGTCCGACCACGTCGAGGAAGTCGGCGAACGTGCTGCACGAGCCGTGCAGCAGGAGCAGCGGCGTGGCGTCCGGCTCGGGTGAGGGCACGTGCAGGACGTGCAGCCGCTGGCCGTCGACGTCGGCGAGGTACTGCGGCCAGGCGTTGAGGGCGGTTTCCGCGGCTCGCCAGTCGTAGCGGGAGCCCCAGTAGCCGGCCAGCGTCTGCAGGTACGCCTGGGGGGTGCCGCGGCTCCACCCGACGCCGGGCAGCTCACCCGGCCAGCGGGTGGCGGCCAGGCGGCGTCGGAGGTCGTCGACGTCGTCCTGGGGGACGTCGATGCGGAAGGGACGGAGCTCGAGCGGTGTGGTCGTCATGCCTGCACGCTGGCACCGGGTGAGGACGGGTTCTGTCCGCAGTCGGTGGCAGGCTCTGCGTCGTGTCCACGACGGCCCGGCTGCTGCGCCTGCTGACGCTGCTGCAGGCCCGCCGCAGCTGGACGGGTGCCGAGCTGGCCGAGCGGCTCGACGTCACCACGCGCACCGTGCGGCGGGACGTGGAGCGCCTTCGGGGCCTCGGGTACCCGGTGCACACCACCCGCGGGGCGGCCGGCTACCGGCTCGGCGCGGGCGCCAGCACCCCGCCGCTCGTCCTGGACGACGACGAGGCGGTGGCCGTCGCCGTGGGACTGCGCACCGCTAGCGCGGCGTCGGTCGCAGGGGTCGAGGAGACGTCGCTGAGGGCGCTCACCAAGCTCGGGCAGGTCCTGCCGGCCCGGCTGCGCCACCGGGTGCAGACGCTCGACCAGGCCGTCGTCCGCGCGGGTTCGCCCCCCGGGCCGCAGGTCTCGGCGGACGTGCTCGTGCAGGTGGCCGAGGCGTGTCGTCGGCACGAGCGTCTGCGCATGGACTACGCCGGTCACGACGGTCGGACCAGCCGGCGGGTGGTGGAGCCGCACCGCCTGGTCGGCTACGGGCGGCGCTGGTACCTGGTCGCCTGGGACACCGAGCGCGACGACTGGCGCACCTTCCGGGTGGACCGCCTGGTGCCCCGTGCGCCCACCGGTCCACGGTTCGCGCCGCGGGAGCCGCCGGACGGGGACGTCGTCGGCTACCTGTCGCGGGGCCTGTCGGCGCGTGCCTGGCCGTACCGGGCCACGATCCGGGTCGGCGAGCCGGCCGACGCCGTGGCGGCACGGATCTGGCCGGGCATGGGCTCGGTCGAACCCGTGGCTGACGGCGCGTGCGCGGTGCACCTGGGGGCGGACGCCGTCCCGGCGCTGGTCTGGATGATCACCTCGCTGGACGTCGACTTCGTCCTCGTCGACGGGCCCGCGGGGCTCGCCGAGGCGCTGCTCGCGCAGGCCGACCGGTGCCGTCGTGCGGTGGCACCGGTCGGTCGGCCAGGCTCGGCGCCCTGACGGGCGCCGCCCTACGTTCGGTCCCCGGCCCCGGTCGAGGGGTGTCGCAGCGCCAGTGCCACGGCGAGCGCGGCGACGCCGAGCAGGACGATCGGTGGCGACGGCAGCAGCAGGAGCGAGGTGACCCACCCGGCCGCCAGGACGCCGAGCAGGAGCGTCAGGGCGGCGCGCGACTCGTCGACGAGCGCGGGTGCGCGTCGCAGGGCGTGCAGGAGGAGGCCGCCCGTCGCGAGCAGCAGGAGACCCATCAGGACGCTGAACCCCGTGAACAGCTGCCAGAGGCTCCGCTCGATCCCGGCGAGGGTGACCGTGGTCGCGTCCATCGCGGCCCGGGCCACCCGCTCCCCGTCGGGCACGGGCGACAGGGCACCGAGGGCCGCGACGGTCAGGTGCCCGGCTCCGGCGACCACGAGGCACCAGCCGGCGACGGCGACCGGCACGTGCCGAGGTCGTCGTCCCCGCACCCGCTCCGCGTCGTGGGACGGTGCCGCTGCGGCGGTCACCGTCGACCCGCCCTGTCGTCGTCCGCGGCCACGCCCGGCGCGTCGTGCGCGGGGTGGGCGCCCCCACCCGGTGGCGGCGTCGGTGGCCTCCACCCCGCGGCCCGGTCCGAACCGCGCAGGAGGACGCCCCGGGGCGTGAGCCGTGCGGCGGTGTCGCGGACCGCGGCGCCGACCGGCCCGGTGTGCTGCGTGACGCGCCCGATCCGCGCGGACAGCCGGCTCAGTGCGGCGACCCGGGGCCGTCGGGCGCCGTTGTAACGGGCCAGCGCCTGGTGCACGTCAGCGTCCTCACCGAGCTCGTGGGCGAGCACGACGGCGTCCTCGACCGCGAGGCACGCGCCCTGGCCGAGGTTCGGCTCCATGGCGTGCGCGGCGTCGCCGAGCAGCACGGCCCGGCCGCGGTGGAGCACGTCGGGCACCGTCGGCAGGGCGTGCACGTCGTGACGCAGCACGGCCTCTGGTGCGAGCGCCTCGAGGAGGGCGGGGATCGGCTCGTGCCAGCGGCCGAACCGCCGTCGCAGCTCGGCGACCTCCTCGTCGCTGCCGGTGGCTCCGCCGGCCGGCACCGTGGCCGTGGCGAACACGTAGACGCGCCCGTCGGCCATCGGCACGACCCCGAACCGCTCGCGCACGCCCCACGTCTCGCTGACCTCGCGGACGGGCACGTCGGCGCGGACGACGGCACGCCAGGCGGTGTACCCGGCGTACGCGGGCTCGGCCAGGTCGGGCCAGAGGGCGGCGCGCACGCGGGACCGGACGCCGTCGGCGCCGACCACGAGGTCGTGCTCGGCAGCGAGCTCGTGGGGGTCGTGGACGTCCGAGCCGAGGCGGACGGCGTCCGAGCCGAGGCGGACGGCGTCCGGGCCGAGCGCGTCGGCGAGGCCGGTCTGCAGGTGGCCGCGCTCGATGCCCAGCAGAGGTGCACCGTGCCGGGCGGCGAGCGCAGCGCCGTGGGTGCGGGCGAGGAGCCGCCCGTCGGGGCGGCGGATCGCCGTGCCGCCGAGGACGGCGGCGTGCTCGCGGACGGCGTCGCCGAGCCCGAGTGCGTCGAGGGCGTGCACGGCGTTCGGCCACAGGACGAGCCCGGCGCCGAGTGGTTCGAGCGCCGCGGCCCGTTCGTGGACGGTGACGGACCAGCCGGCGCGCTGCAGGGCGACGGCGGTGGTGAGGCCGCCGATGCCGGCGCCGACGACGGCGGCGCGACGGTCTGGGCGGCCGACCGTAGGGGAGGAGGTCATGGCCATGACTCTACGAATGTAGAGGCTTCGAGGCAACTCTACGCCGGTAGAGTCAGGTCACATGGAGACGGACCGCCGCCGCCAGATCGCCCGGGCGGCGTTGGAGGTGCTCGCTGCCGACGGCGCGAGGGGGCTCACGCACCGCGCGGTCGACCGTGCCGCCGACCTGCCGGCCGGGTCGACGTCCTACTACTTCCGGAGCCGGGCGGCGCTGCTGGAGGCGTGCCTGGACGACCTGGTCCGGCAGGACGAGGACGACATCGCCGTCCTCGCGCCGCTGCTGCGCGCCGGGGACGAGGAGACGTTCGCCGACGCGATGGCCGGGGTGCTGCACCGGTGGCTGACGACCGAGCGCAGTCGCCAGCTCGGCCGCTACGAGCTGTTCCTGGAGGCGCTGCGCCGACCGGACCTCGCGACGGCTCTGCACGTCGGTGGCGCCGGCATCCGGCAGGGGGTCGGGCGGGTCCTCGCCGACCTCGGCGCCCCGGACCCGCAGCAGCGCGCCGAGTGGCTCGTCGCCGCGGTCGACGGCCTGCTGTTCGAGCGGGTCGCGGGGGCGAAGGCCACCGAACCGGTCGACCGCGCGTCCCTGGACGCCGTCGCCCGCTGGCTCACCCGCGCGGCGCTCAGGTGACCCGCGCGGCCCACCTGACCCGCACCGCCCACCTGACCCGCACCGCCCACCTGACCCGCGCAACGCTCGGTGCCCCGTGGGCGACCTCGACGTCCGTCAGGCCGACCACGGGGCACCGGAGTCGCGCGGCGACTCGCGCGTCGCCGCGACGGCGGTCAGTACCGCGACTTGTAGTTGAACTGGTACACGACGTAGTTGGGGTCCCAGACGCCCGGGGCGATCTGCGGGACGATCCCGTAGCACGACTTGGTGATCCGGACGAACGACGTGGAGCCGTAGGCCCGCTGGGCGTCCCGGCACTCTGCCATCGTGTCGTAGCGGGGACTCCTGGCGGCCGACGCGGGCGTCGCCAGGGCCCCTCCCAGGGCGACTGCGGTCAGCGTGGCGATGCTGACGCCGCGCGCGATGCGGCGGCGAGCCGAGGTGGCGGTTCCCATGCGTGATCTCCTTCTCCGGACGGATGTGTCGCCAGATGCTAGGTGGGGCGGCGGATCCGGCCTCCGGAGTTGTCCACAGGCCCCTTCCGGACCGCCGCGCCGCCGTCGAGATGAGTCGTCGTGGGTTACGACCCGGAGGTCGCCGAGCGGGTGCGCGCCGCGCTGGCCGACCGCGAGGTCCGCGAGGTCCGCATGTTCGGCGGGCTGGCGTTCATGGTGGACGGGCGGATGCTCGTCTGTGCCTCGAGCGGAGGCCTGCTCGTCCGGGTCGACCCCGCCGAGGACGCCGAGCACCTGACCAGGCCGGGCGCCGCGCGGGCCGAGATGGGCAGGGGCCGGCCGATGGGCGAAGGGTGGATCACGGCCGACCGGGCGGTCCTGAGCACGGACGAGGACCTGGCTCCCTGGCTCGCCGCAGCCCTGTCCTTCCACGCGAGCGGCGCGGGCGTGACCCGACCGGGGAAGCGAACCCGTGTCGGACGGGAACACGAGAACCGCCCCGAGAGTTGAGTGTGGCAGACTCAACTTGACGACCGGTGGGCCGGTCGGAGCACGCGAAGGGGTACCGATGGAGCTGAAGCTCACCACCAAGTCGCAGGAGGCGCTCTCCGCGGCGGTCCAGCAGGCGACGGCGGCGGGCAACCCGCACGTCGAGCCCGCGCACCTGCTCGTCGCCCTCGCCGACCAGGCCGGCGGGGTCGCGGCGGGCCTGCTCGAGGCCGTCGGCGTCCAGCCCGCGACGGCCCGCACCCGCGCGCAGGCGCTCGTCACCGCCATGCCCAGCGCCACCGGCACCTCGGTGGCCGCGCCCCAGCTCTCCCGCGGAGGGCTGCAGGTCATGCAGGCCGCCCAGCAGGAGATGGAGGCCCTCGGCGACGGGTACGTCTCCACCGAGCACCTCCTCCTCGGCCTGGCCGCCGACCGCGGGCAGGCCGGCGAGCTGCTGCGCTCCCTCGGCGCGACCCGCGAGGCGCTGCTCGAGGCGCTGCCCGGCCTGCGCGGCTCCGCGACCGTCGACAGCCCCGACCCCGAGGGCACCTTCCAGGCCCTGGAGAAGTACGGCATCGACCTCACCGCGTCGGCACGCGACGGCAAGCTCGACCCCGTCATCGGCCGGGACGCCGAGATCCGCCGCGTCGTGCAGGTGCTGTCCCGCCGCACCAAGAACAACCCCGTCCTCATCGGCGAGCCCGGCGTCGGCAAGACCGCCGTCGTCGAGGGCCTCGCCCAGCGGATCGTCGCCGGCGACGTCCCCGAGTCCCTGCGCGGCAAGCGGCTCGTCAGCCTCGACCTCGCCGCCATGGTCGCCGGGGCCAAGTACCGCGGGGAGTTCGAGGAGCGCCTCAAGGCCGTCCTCAAGGAGATCAAGGAGTCCGGCGGGCAGGTCGTCACCTTCATCGACGAGCTGCACACCGTCGTCGGCGCCGGAGCCGGCGGCGAGGGCGCCATGGACGCCGGCAACATGCTCAAGCCGATGCTGGCCCGCGGCGAGCTGCGCCTCGTCGGCGCCACCACCCTCGACGAGTACCGCGAGCGGATCGAGAAGGACCCCGCCCTCGAGCGCCGCTTCCAGCAGGTGTTCGTCGGCGAGCCGAGCGTCGCCGACACCGTCGCCATCCTGCGCGGCCTGAAGGAGCGCTATGAGGCGCACCACAAGGTCGAGATCACCGACGCCGCGCTCGTCGCCGCCGCGAGCCTGTCCGACCGGTACATCACCGGCCGCCAGCTGCCCGACAAGGCCATCGACCTCGTCGACGAGGCGGCGTCCCGGCTGCGGATGGAGATCGACTCCAGCCCCGTCGAGATCGACGAGCTGCGCCGCCAGGTCGACCGGCTGCGGATGGAGGAGCTCGCCCTGTCCCGAGCCGACGACCCCGCGTCCGCCGACCGGCTGGAGCGGCTGCGCGCCGACCTCGCCGACACCGGCGAGCGCCTCGCCGGCCTGACCGCCCGCTGGGAGCAGGAGAAGGCCGGCCTCAACCGGGCCGGCGAGCTGCGCCAGCAGCTCGACGAGCTGCGCTCGCAGGCCGAGCGACTCCAGCGCGAGGGTGACCTCGGGGCGGCCAGCGAGCTGCTCTACGGGAGGATCCCCGGCATCCAGAAGGAGCTCGAGGCCGCCGAGGCGGAGCAGGAGCGTCCCGCGGAGTCGCCGATGGTGTCCGAGCGCGTCGGACCGGACGACGTCGCGGACGTCGTCTCGTCCTGGACCGGCATCCCCGCCGGCCGGCTGCTCGAGGGCGAGACGGAGAAGCTGCTGCGCATGGAGGAGGTCATCGGGCGCCGCCTCATCGGCCAGCGGGACGCCGTCCGGGCCGTCAGCGACGCCGTCCGCCGTGCGCGAGCGGGCGTCTCCGACCCCGACCGGCCCACCGGCTCCTTCCTCTTCCTCGGCCCCACCGGCGTGGGCAAGACCGAGCTCGCGAAGTCCCTCGCCGACTTCCTGTTCGACGACGAGCGGGCGATCGTGCGGATCGACATGTCCGAGTACGGCGAGAAGCACACCGTCTCGCGGCTCGTCGGCGCGCCCCCCGGGTACGTCGGGTACGAGGAGGGCGGCCAGCTCACCGAGGCCGTCCGCCGCCGTCCCTACTCGGTCGTGCTGCTCGACGAGGTTGAGAAGGCCCACCCGGACGTGTTCGACATCCTGCTGCAGGTGCTCGACGACGGCCGGCTCACCGACGGCCAGGGCCGCACGGTCGACTTCCGCAACACCATCCTGGTGCTGACGTCGAACCTCGGCTCGCACTTCCTCGTGGACCCGGCACTGGACGACGCGGCGAAGAAGGACGCCGTGATGGGCGCCGTCCGCGCCGCGTTCAAGCCCGAGTTCCTGAACCGGCTCGACGACGTCGTCGTCTTCGACGCCCTCGGCACCGCCGAGCTGAGCCGGATCGTCGCGATCCAGGTCGACCGGCTCGCCGAGCGGCTGGGGGAGCGCCGGCTCACCCTCGACGTCACGCAGGCCGCCCGGGACTGGCTCGCCCTCGAGGGCTACGACCCCGCGTACGGCGCTCGGCCGCTGCGCCGGCTCGTCCAGCGCGAGATCGGCGACCGGCTCGCCCGGGGGCTGCTGTCCGGCGAGGTCAGGGACGGCGACACGGTGCGCGTCGACGTCGTCCCCGGCGAGCCCGGCCTGTCCCTGCGCCCCGTGCACGAGGAGGCCGACCCCGACGGGCCCCCGGTCGCGGCGCGCGAGCTGCCCGCCTGACCGCCGCCCGGCCCGCCCCCGCGGACGACGCGCGCGGCGGGCCGGACTGCGACGAGTGTGTGACTTCCGCTTTGGTCCGGCCCCGGTGGTGTCGATGATCCCCACGTGAGCATCCCCGCCGTGGGCCGGACCAGGCCCGTCGACCTGGCACGCGTGCTCGAGGGCCAGCGTGCGCTGCTCGACGCCGAGCCGGGTGACGTGCTCGCCGTCCTCGCCGAGGAGGTCCGGCACCTCGTCGGGGCCGACTCCGTCGTCGTCAGCACCCCCTCCCAGCAGCAGAAGATGCTGGTGCGCGCGGTCGCCGGCTCCCACTGCGAGGAGGCCGAGGTCGGTGACCTCGTGGAGCCCTCCGGCGGGCTCGCCGCCCTCGCGCTGCGCACCGGCGCCGCCCAGGTCACCGGCGACCTCGGCCTGGACCCGCGGCTGGAACCCGCGCGCTGCCGCCAGCACGCCCACGGCAGCTGCGTCAGCGTCCCGCTGCGCGACGACGGCGTCGTCGTCGGCGTCGTCTCCGCCTACGCCACCGGCTCCCACGCGTTCACCGACGTCCACCAGCGCCTCGTCGAGGTGTGCAGCCGCGTGGTCAGCACCGCCCTGGGGCAGGCGCTCGCCGCCGCCGAGGGCGAGCAGCTGCGCAGCCACCTGTCCACCAGCCGCCGCCGGCTGCTCACCGCCCAGCGGATGGCCGGCTTCGGCTGGTGGGAGACCGACCTGGTCACCGGCCACGCCGAGTGGTCCGAGGAGATCTACGGCCTGCTCGGGCTCGACCCGTCGTTCGGCCCGATGCCGCTGCGCGAGTTCCTCGAGTTCGTCCACCCGGAGGACGTCCACCGCCTCCCGACCCGGCTCGACGAGGTCGACGGCGACGAGGCGGAGTTCAGCTACCGGCTCATCGGCGCGGACGGCGTGACCCGCCTCGTGCACGGCTGGATGGAGGTCGAGCGCGACGACGACGGCGTCCCCGTCCGCACCTTCGGGACCGCCGTCGACATCACCCGGCGCCGTGAGGCCGAGCAGGAGCGCGAGTCCACCGAGCGGCTGTTCCGGGTCGCGTTCGACCACGCACCCATCGGCATGGTCATCACCTCCATGCACCCCGACCACCTCGGGGTCGTCCTGCGGGCCAACGACGCGGTGTGCCGGATGCTCGGGGTCACGCCGGAGCAGGTCGTCGGCCGCAGCGGCCAGGAGTGGGTCCACCCCGACGACCGCACCGACAGCCTGCAGCTGCGGATGGCCGTGGCCGGCGGCGTGGCCCAGGACGAGCCCGCCGAGCGGCGGCTGCTGCGCTCGGACGGCGAGGTGCGGCACGTGCTCATGCAGAGCGCCGCGTTCGAGGACTCCTCACCCCAGTCGCCCTACGTGCTCACCCACATGCTCGACATGACCGACACGATGATGCAGCGCGCCGAGCTGGAGCGCCTGGCCCTGACGGACACGCTCACCGGCCTGAGCAACCGCAGCGTCGTCGAGCGCCGGGTCGCCGCCGCCCTGGACCGGTTGCGCGCCCCGCGGCGGTCCGGCGAGGGCGTCGCCCTGCTGCTGCTCGACCTCGACCGGTTCAAGCTCGTCAACGACAGCCTCGGCCACGGTGCCGGCGACACGCTGCTCGTCGAGACGGCCCAGCGGCTGCGGTCCGTGGTGCGCGAGCCCGCGACCGTCGGTCGGCTCGGCGGCGACGAGTTCGTCGTCGTCCTCGAGCAGGTCGCGGACGTCGAGGCCGCCGGGGCCGTCGCCGCCCGCATCGTCGAGACGCTGCGCGAGCCCGTCCGGCTGCGGTCCGGGCGCCAGATCGTCTGCACCACGAGCGTCGGCCTGGCCGTCGCCACCGCCCCCGGACGCACCGGCGAGGACATGCTGCGCGAGGCCGACCTGGCGCTCTACCGCGCCAAGGACCAGGGCCGGGACCGGTACGCCGTGTACGACGACGACCTGCGGGCCCGTGCCGTCGGCCGGATGGAGACCGAGAACCGGCTGCGCCGGGCGCTGAAGGAGCGCGGCCTGCGGATGCACCTGCAGCCGCTGGTCGACCTGCAGGACGGCGAGCGGACCGTCACCGGCCACGAGGCGCTCGTCCGGATCGTCGACCCCGTCGCCGGCGTGCTGCCGCCGCTGCCGTTCATCGAGGTCGCCGAGGAGACCGGCCTGATCATCGAGGTCGACTTCTGGATGCTCGAGGAGGCCGTGCGGCTCCTCGGGGACGACCCGGACGGCAGCACCAGCCCGCGGATCGCCGTGAACATGTCCGGCCGCACGCTGGAGCAGGTCGGTTTCGCCGACCTGCTGCGCGCGATGCTCGAGGAGTACGGGGTGGCCGGTGACCGGCTGTCCCTGGAGATCACCGAGCGGGTGCTGCTCGAGGGCGGCCCGGGCGTCGAGGAGACCGTGCAGCAGGTCCGCGGGATGGGCGTGCTCGTCGGCCTGGACGACTTCGGCACCGGCTACTCCGCGCTGACGCACCTGCAGCGGTTCGACCTGGACTTCCTCAAGATCGACCGGTCGTTCGTCGCGACCATGGAACCGGGGTCGCGCTCCGCCGCCATGATCAAGGCGGTCATCGACCTCGCCCACGCGCTGCGGCTGACCGTCGTCGCGGAGGGCGTCGAGGACGAGGAGCACGCCGTCGCGCTCACCCAGATGGGGTGCGACCACGGCCAGGGCTGGCTGTTCGGCCGTCCCCAGCCCGCCCCCGGCTCCTGACGCGCACTCCGCCCCTCCCGTACCGGCTGATCGTCAGACGTTCCTGGTTGCTATCACCACCAGGAACGTCTGACGATCAGTAGCCCCGCCCGCCTCCGCCCCCGCCCGCCTCCGCCCCCGCCCGCCTCCGCCCCCGCCCCCGCCGCCCCGGCCCCGGAACCCGCAAGATCGTCAGACGTTGGTGGTCGTGATGGCGACCAAGAACGTCTGACGATCTTGGGTGTGGGGGTGTGGGGGTGTGGGGGTGTGGGGGTGTGGGGGTGTGGGGGTGCGGGTGACGGGAGACGGTGGCGGGTCAGCGGCGGGGGGCCAGCAGGGTCTTGCGGGCGTAGAGCAGCCGCTCGACCACGTGGTCGCTGGCCGGCCAGGTCGTCGCGGCCACGGTCCCGCGCACCGCGGCGGTCACCTCGCCGGGGTCGAGGTGCGCCGGTCCGCACGCGGGGGTGCGGGCCAGCAGGTGCTGCTGCCGCTCGGTCCGCAGCCGGTCGGCGACCCGCTGGGCCGCGACCACGGCCGGACGACGCCGGACGGCGATGAGCCTCGTGCGCGGCAGCCCGTCGACGGGGCCCGTCGCGGCCTGGACGGCGCCCTGCGCGGCGGCGACCGCGGCGTCCAGGCTCGCCCCGAGCGCGGTGCACAGCTCGCGGGTGCGCTCCCGGTCGGCGCCGCGGGCCCGGGCCTCAGCGAGAGCCCGCCGGGCCTGGCTGACCTCGGCGAGGCGGACGTCGAGCCGTCGCGTCGCGTCGTCGGACGGGTCGGGGCGGCCGGTGGGGTCGGTGCCGCGCGTGGTCGGGCGGTCGGTCGTCGGGACGCGGCGCCTGCGGGCCGCGGGGCGGTGGACGTGCACGGGGTACCTCCTCGTTCGTGGCGTCGCGCCCGGCCGGACGCAGCGCGCGTCCAGCTCGGGCGCCGGTCAGGGACCCGACGGGCACCTGACCGGCGACGGGCGACGACCGGTCAGACGCGGGTGAGCCGGAGCCGCCAGGCCTCCGGGCCGCTCTCCAGGTAGTCGACGCCCAGCCCGTTGCCGGTGCGGGCGGACAGCTGGGCGAGCAGCGGCTTGGGGTCGTGCGGCGCGACGAGCACCATCGCCTTGCCGGCGGGGACGGCGTCGAACGCGCCGAAGACGGTCGCGTGGCGGATGGCGTGCGGGACGGCGCGCACGTCGAGCTCGGGGTCGGTCCCGTCGTCGGTGTGGCCGCACCCGCACGCGCCCGGGGCGGGCGCCGCCGGCACGTCGCCGTGGTCGTGACCGGCGTGCTCGTGGCCGCCGCCCGTGCCGCCGCCGAGCAGCTCGTGCATGCCGTCGAGCAGCTCGGCCAGGGACGTCGCGGGGTCGGCGACGAGGACCGGCAGCACCTGGTCGTTCTCCTTGGCCAGGTGCGTCTCGAACAGCACCAGCAGGGCACGCGCCGCGGCCGCGGCGGTGACGGCGTCCGGGGCCTCGCGGACCTCGTCGACGAGTCCCGTGATCACGACGTGCTCGGCCACCATGGCCTCGACGAGGGCGCGCAGCCCGGCGTCGCGCGCGGCCGCCGGGTACATGCCCTCCTCCTCCGCGCGGGCGTGCGGCACGAGCTCGCCCGTGGCGAAGGCCAGCACCCGGTCCCGCGCGCGGTCGGCGTCCCCGGCCGCCCCCTCCGCGGCGCGGTCGACCAGCTCCTGCGTGAGCAGCCGCAGCCGGCCGGCCATCTCGGCGTGGTGGGTGCGGACGGCGTCGGCGGCTCGGGCGTCCTGGGCGCTCGTGGCGACGACGACGTCCTGGGGGGTGGTGGTCACGGTGGTCCTCCTCGGGTGGCCGGCGGTTCCGGCCGCTCCACCGACGATGACACGGAGACCTCCGTGGAAAAACGGGACCTTGGTCCCGAGTCAGGGAGGTGCCCCCGTCCCTACGCTCGAGCACGTGGACGCCGCACGCACCGTCGCCGTCGAGATCCGCCGGGAGCCGGGCCCGGCGCCGGTCCGCTCCGGCGGCCGCACCGGCGCCCTGTCACCCCAGCGCGCCCGGGTGCTCGAGCACCTCCAGTGCACGGCGGAGCAGGTGACCGTCGCCGGCCTGGCCGCCGACACCGGTCTGCACGAGAACACCGTGCGCGAGCACCTGGACGACCTCGTCGCCCGCGGCCTCGTCGTCCGCGACCGGGTCCCGTCGCGGCGCCGGGGCCGCCCGGCCTGGGGGTACACCGCGGTCGCCGAGCACGGCGAGCCCGACGACCGGGTCCGCGACCACGCGGGACTGGCGACGGCGCTCGCCGGCCACATCGCCCGCACCAGCCCGAACCCCCGCCAGGACGCGCTGACCGCCGGCCGGCAGTGGGGCCGTGACGTCGCCGCCGGTGACGGGCCGGCCCCCGGACCGCACCAGGCCCGGCACCGGGTCGTGGCGCTGATGCGCGACCTCGGCTTCGACCCGCAGACCGACGCGCGCGCCACCACCGTCGCCCTGCGCCGCTGCCCGCTGCTCGACACCGCCCGGGCCCACCCCGACGTGGTCTGCGCGGTGCACCTCGGGCTGGTGCAGGGCGCGCTGGAGGCGTGGGGAGGCGACCCGGCGCGCACGGCGCTGACGGCGTTCGCCGAGCCGGGGGCCTGCCGGCTCCTGCTGCGCACCGACCGGCCCGTCGACGGGACCGGCCGTGGCTGACGCGCGCCGCACCCCCTACCACCGCTACGCGCTGCTCGTGCCCGGCGGCGTCGCGCTGCTCGCCGGCCTGGACGCCGCGCTGGTCCTGCTCGGCCTACCCGCCCCGGTCCGCTCCGCGCGGCTGCCCGAGGTCCACGGCGTCCTGCTCGTGCTGGGCTTCGTGGGCACGCTCATCGCGCTCGAGCGCGCCGTCGCGTGGGGCCGTGCGCGCGGCTACGCCGCCCCAGCGCTGCTCGGGGCCGGGGCGCTCGCCCTCCTGTCCCCGCTGCCGCGGCCCGTCGGCGCGTGGCTCCTCGTCGCGGGCGCGGCGGCCCTGACCCTGCTGTACGTGCCGCTGTGGCGCCGCCAGCCCGCCGCGGCCGTCCTCGTCCAGGTGGCCGGTGCCGTCCTGGGCACGGGCGCGGCCGTCCTGTGGGCCGCCGGCGTCCCGGTGCCGTGGCTGCTGCCGTGGCTCGTCGGCTTCCTCGTCCTGACCATCGCCGGCGAACGGGTCGAGCTGTCCCGGGTCGGGGTGCTCGCGCACGGCGCCGAGGCGCAGGCGGTGGCGACGGCGGCGGCCGTGGTGGTCGCCGTCCCCGTCGGCCTGCTGTGGCCGGCCGCCGGCTACCCGCTGCTCGGCGCGGCGCTGCTCGCGCTGGTGGGATGGCTGCTGCGCCACGACGTCGCCCGCCGCACCGTCCGGGGCGCCGGGCTGCCCAGGTTCACGGCGGTGGCGCTGCTCGCCGGGTACGGGTGGCTGGCCGCGGCGGGCGGCGCGTGGCTGCTGCTGGGGCGGGTCCTCGACGGCGCCGGCTACGACGCGGTGGTGCACTGCGTCTTCCTCGGGTTCGTGCTGTCCATGGTGATGGCGCACGCGCCGATCATCCTGCCCGCGGTGCTGCGCCGGCCGCTGCCGTACCACGCCGCCATGTACGCCCCGCTCGCCCTGCTGCACGGCTCGCTCCTGCTGCGCGTGGTCGTCGGCGACGTCCGCGGCGTCGAGTGGGCGTGGCAGGTCGGCGGCGTGCTGAACATCGCGTCGGTGCTGCTCTTCGTCGCGGTGGCGGTGCTCTCGGCGGTGCAGGGCAGCCGCACCGCGCGCTCGCGGCGCACGCCCGTGCCCGAGAACCCGGTGGGCGTCCCCCGGCGCCCCGCCCCGCCCGTGGAGGTTCGCGCGTGATCCCCGTCGGCCCCCAGGACCGTCCCCGACCCGCATCGGCGACGAACGGCACGGCGAACGGCACCGCGGGCCGGGCGTCGGGACGGGCCGGCTGGCACCTGCGGGCCGGGGCGGTCGTCCTGGCCTGGCTGGTCGCCACGGTCGCCGTCAGCGTCGCCCACCCGTTCGTCCCCGCCCCGCGGTGGCTGATGGTCCACCTGCTCGTGCTCGGCGCCGTCAGCAACGCGGTGCTCGTGTGGAGCTGGCACTTCGCCGCCGCCCTGCTCAAGCTGCCCGAGGAGGTCATCGCCCGCGGCCGGGTCGCGCGCCTGGTGACCCACAACGTCGGGGCGGTGCTCGTCGTCGCCGGGGTCGTCGCCGACGTGTGGCCGCTCGTCGCGGCCGGCGGCGCGGCCGTCGTCGCGGTCGGCGGCTGGCACGCCGTGGCCCTCGTGCGCCGGATGCGGGCCGCGTTGCCCTCCCGGTTCGGGACGACGGTCCGCTACTACGTCGCGGCCGGCACCTGCCTGGCGCTCGGGGCGACGATCGGGGTCGAGCTCGCCCGCGGCGCCGCGGGGGACGCGGGGCACGCCCGGCTGCAGGTCGCGCACACCGCGCTGAACGTCCTGGGCTGGATCGGCCTGACCGTGCTGGGGACGCTCGTCACCCTGTGGCCGACGATGCTGCGGACGAGGATGACCGACGGGTCGGAGCACGTCGCCCGGCGCGGGCTGCTCGGTCTGGTGGCGGCGCTCGCGGTGACGGTGGGCGGGGCGCTCGGTGGCGTGCTGACGGTGGCCGCGGCCGGTGTGGTGGCGTACGCGGCCGCGGCGCTGGTGGTCTGCCGCCCGCACCTGGGCGAGACCCGGCGCCGTCCACCGACGGCCTTCTCGACGCTGACGGTGCTGGCCGCGGTCGCCTGGTGGGTGGGTGTGCTCGGCTGGGTGGCCGTCGGGCTGGCGACCGCGGGGGACTGGGCGGCCGCGGAGGTCGCGGTCGACGCCGCGGTGCCGTACCTGCTGGCCGGTTTCTGCGCCCAGGTCGTGCTCGGGGCGCTGGCCTACCTCGTGCCGGTCGTGCTCGGCGGCGGTCCCGCGGTGGTGCGTGCGACCACCGCGGTCCTGGACCGCGGCGGGGTGCTGCGGGTCGTCGTCACCAACGGCGGGCTGCTGCTGTGCGCGCTGCCCGTGCCGAGCCTGGTGCGGGTGCTGGCGTCGATGGCGGTGCTGGTGTCCATGGCGACGTCGCTGCCGCTGGCGGTGCGGGCTGTCGTCGTGGCCCGCAGGCTGCGGGACGCCGGGCCCGTGCGCGCTGCGGCGGTGGCCCCGCCCGCTCCCCGGCCGGGTGGTGGACGCGGGGACGGCGCGACGGCGTCCGACGGGGTCGCGGCGGCCCGGCGGCTCGGTGCTGCGACCGCGGGCCTCGCGGTGCTGGTGCTCACCGCCGCGGTCGGGGTGGCCGCGGACCCGGCGGCGGCAGGGCTGCCGACGTCCCGGGCGGCGGCGTCGACGTCGGACGTCGTCGCGACCGGTGGGACGACGACCGTGCGGGTCGCCGTCGAGGGCATGCGTTTCGTCCCGGACGTCGTGCGCGTCCCCGCGGGTGACCGGCTCGTCGTCGAGCTCGACAACACCGGCGGGGACCGGCACGACCTGGTGCT
The DNA here is from genome assembly GCF_054781695.1 of Thalassiella azotivora. Taxonomy (NCBI): domain Bacteria; kingdom Bacillati; phylum Actinomycetota; class Actinomycetes; order Kineosporiales; family Kineosporiaceae; genus Thalassiella; species Thalassiella azotivora. The sequence continues at coordinate 29,239 of NZ_BAAGTX010000007.1, read as the reverse complement.
GGAGAACGGCGCGCGGACCGAGCGGCTCGCGCCCGGGCAGTCGCAGACCCTGGACGTCGGCGTCGTCGGTGCCGACCTCGACGGGTGGTGCTCGGTCGCCGGTCACCGGCAGATGGGCATGACGCTGACCGTCGAGGTGGTCGGCGCGGCGGCCGGGGCGTCCGGCGACGACGGCACCGGGGGCGAGACGCCGTCCGGCCCCGGCCACCACGGTCACGGGACCCCCGCGGCCGCGGACGACGGGCCGGACGCGGGTGCGCCGTCCGCCGCGGAGGACGTCGACCTGGCCGCGTCGCCCGGCCCCGGCTTCGAGGCGCACGACGCGTCGCTGCCGCCCGCGGCGGACGCGACCGTCCACCGGCTGACCCTGACGGTCCGGGAGGTGGAGCGCGAGGTCGCACCCGGTGTGCGGCAACGGCTCTGGACGTTCGGGGGCACCGCGCCCGGGCCGACGCTGCGCGGACGGGTCGGCGACGTGTTCGAGGTGACCCTCGTCAACGACGGGTCGATCGGGCACTCCATCGACTTCCACGCCGGGGCGCTGGCCCCGGACCGGCCGATGCGCACCATCCAGCCGGGGGAGTCGCTCGTCTACCGGTTCACCGCGACGCGTGCGGGGGCGTGGCTGTACCACTGCTCGACCGCCCCGATGTCGCTGCACATCGCCAACGGGATGTTCGGCGCCGTCGTCATCGACCCGCCGGACCTGCCGGCCGTGGACCGCGAGTACCTGCTCGTGCAGTCCGAGCTGTACCTCGGCCCGCAGGGCGGTGTCGCCGACGCGGACCGGATGCTCACCCAGCGTGCGGACCTCGTGGTGTTCAACGGGTACGCCAACCAGTACCAGCACGACCCGCTCGAGGCCCGCGTCGGGGAGCGGGTGCGGATCTGGGTGGTGGCCGCCGGACCGCAGCGGGGCAGCGCCTTCCACGTCGTCGGCGGGCAGTTCGACACGCTCTGGCAGGAGGGTGCGTACCGCCTGCGTCCGGACGCCACCTCCGGCGGGGCGCAGGTGCTCGACCTGGCTCCCGCGGCCGGCGGTTTCGTCGAGACGGTGCTGCCCGAGGCGGGCCGCTACCCGTTCGTCACCCACGCGATGCTGGACGCCGAGCGCGGGGCCCACGGGGTCATCGCCGTCCGTCCCTGAGCCCCCTGGCGCGTGGCACCGTGGAGGCGGCGTGACCGAGCCGTGACGTCCGGGCCTCTTGACGGCTAATGATTAGGACGCTCTACTAACAAAATGCACCAGCGCCCCAGCCACCGGCCGCTCCGGCCCACCGGCAAGCTCCTGCCGGGTGACGCCCGCCAGCACCACCGGGCCATCGTCCTGCAGGCGCTCTTCGGCGACGGCCCCGCCAGCCGGGCCGACCTCGCCCGCAGCACCGGACTGACCCGGGTGACCGTCTCCGACGTCGTCGGGGAGCTGCTGGCCGAGGGGCTCGTCGAGGAGCTCGGGGCGCGTCCCGGCACCCGGGTCGGCAAGCCGGCCACCCTCGTCGGGTTCGCCGCCGACGCCGCCCGCGTCGTCACCCTCGACCTGTCCGGCGAGGACCGGATGCGCGGCGCCGTGATGGACCTCGACGGCGGCGTCCGCGTCCGGCGGTCCGCCGAGGTCGGCCGGCGCAGCGGCGACGCGGCGGTCTCCCTCGCCGGGCGCCTGGCCCGCGACCTCATCGCGCTGTCCGACCGGCCCGTCCTCGGCGTCGGCGTCGGCACCCCCGGCGTCGTCGACGCCACCGGCACCGTGCGGGAGGCGCCGAACCTCGGCTGGCACGACACGCCCCTGGCGACGCTCCTCGGCGAGCGGCTCGGCGTCCCCGCCCACGTCGCGAACGACGCGAACACCGCGGCCCTCGGTGAGCACACCTACGGCCACGCCGACGGCTCCAGCCTGATGGTGCTGCGCGTCGGCCGCGGCGTCGGGGCCGGCCTCATCCTCGACGGCGCGCTGCTCGGCGGCTCCCGCTCGGCGGCCGGCGAGATCGGGCACGTGGTCGTCGACGAGCAGGGCGAGCGGTGCGGCTGCGGCCGCGTCGGGTGCCTGGAGACCGTGCTCGCCGTCCCCCACCTGCGCGAGCAGCTCGACCGCGTCCCGGACGACGGCGCCGCCGCCGTCCTCGCCGCCGCCGGCCGCCGGCTCGGCACGACGCTCGCCCCCGTCGTCAGCACCCTCGACCTGCGCGAGGTCGTCCTCAACGGGCCCGCCGACCTGCTCGAGGGGCCGTTGCTGGACGCAGCGGCCGACACGATCCGCCGCTGCACGCTCGCGGTGGACGACGACGAGCGGCCCGTCGTCCGCACCTCCGCCCTCGGGGACGACCTCGTCCTCGTCGGCGCCGCCGTCCTCGTCCTCGCCGGTGAGCTCGGCGTCTCCTGACCCCTGCGAACGCCCCAGCACCACCACAGACGCACCGCACCCACGTACAGCACCCACGCACAGCACCCACCGCACCACCAGCACCCACTGCACCACCCGTGCCCGCCGTCCGGCGTCGCACCCCGCACCACGAGAGGAAGTCCCCGTGAGATCAGCCCGTGTGCTCGCCGTCACCGCGGTGGCGGCACTGGCCCTGACCGCGTGCAGCGGGGGTTCGGACGAGCCCGCCTCCGACGCCGGCGAGGCCACCGCCGACCTGCGGCTGTGGATCAACGGCCCCGACACGCCGCAGGAGGCGCGGGACTGGCTGAAGGCCACCTTCGAGGAGCAGAACCCCGGCTCCACCCTCACCATCGAGGAGCAGCAGTGGGAGGGCCTCGTCGAGCGCCTGACCACCGCCCTGAGCAGCGAGTCCGACACCCCCGACGTCGTCGAGGTCGGCAACACCCAGGCCCCGACGTTCACCACGGTCGGCGCGTTCACCGACCTGACCGAGCACCTCGACGACCTCGGCGGTGACGACCTGCTCGAGGGCTTCGTCGAGGGCGCCACGGTCGACGGCAGCACCTACGCCGTCCCGTACTACGCCGGGTCGAAGTACGTCTTCTACCGCAAGGACCTCTTCCAGCAGGCCGGCGTCGCCGTGCCCACGACGCTCGACGAGTTCGTCGACGCGGCCGTCACCCTGAAGCAGTCCTCCACCGACCCGGCGTTCTCCGGCTTCTGGTTCCCCGGCCAGGACTGGCGCAACGGCGCGAGCTTCGTGTGGGCCAGCGGCGGCCAGCTCGCCGTGCAGGAGGACGGCGAGTGGCAGGGCGCCCTGTCGACGCCCGAGTCGCAGGAGGGCCTGCAGGTCGCCCAGCGGCTCTTCCTGGAGGCCAGCGGCGCACCGAAGGACGGCAACGAGACCGACGCGCAGGTGCCGTTCTGCGCCGGGCAGGCCGCGATGGTCTCCGCCCCGGGCTGGCTGCGCGGCGTCCTGGAGGACCCGGAGTCCGGCTGCCCCGAGCTGATGGACCAGGTGGGCGTGTTCGCCCTGCCCGGCCAGGACGGTGAACCGGCGCCGGTGCTCCTCGGCGGCTCGGACATCGCGGTGTCCGCGGCGTCGCCGAACCAGGAGCTCGCGATCGAGCTCGTCGAGCTGATGACGAGCGAGGAGTACCAGACGATGATGGCCGAGGCCGGGCTGACGCCGGCCCGCGAGTCGATGTCGGACCTCCTCGGCGACGACGAGTTCGCCGAGGCGACCATCGCGGCCGCCAGCAACGCGCGGCTGACGCCCCCGGCGGCCGGGTGGGCGAAGGTCGAGGGCGCTCGCATCCTCGAGGACCTGTTCGTCCAGCTGGCGAACGGCGGCGACGTCGCGCAGCTCGCCGAGCAGGCCGACGCCGCCATGGACGACCAGCTCCGCTGACGTCCCCCGCGCAGCGGGTGCCGGGACGACGCGACGCGCGTCCCGGCACCCGCCACCAGCGCCGCCCACCAGCGTGACCCACCAGCGCCACGCACCCGACGGCCGCACGCACGACCACGCACCCGACGCACCGGACAGGAGGACGCCGTGACCACGGTCGACGCACCCGCACGACCCGCACCGCGACCACCGGCCGCCCGGCCCACCCGGCGCCGCCCCGGGCTGCCGCACGCGCTGCTCGTCCCCGCCCTCACCGTCCTGGCGCTCGCCCTGGCGTACCCGCTGGCCCGCCAGGTGCTCCTGTCGTTCCAGGAGTACGGCCTGGCCCAGCAGTTCGGCGCCGACGCTGAGTGGGTCGGCCTGCGCAACTACCGCGACCTCGTCACCGACGGGTACCTGTGGGCCGTCACCGCCCGCTCCATCGCCTTCTGCGTCGTCAACGCCTCGGTGACCATGGTCCTCGGGGTCGGGGTGGCGCTGCTGATGCGGCTGATGTCGGGGCCGGTGCGGCTCGCCGTCCAGGCCGGCCTGCTGCTGGCCTGGGCGATGCCCGTCCTGGCCGCGCTGACGGTGTGGCAGTGGATGTTCGACGCCCAGTACGGCGTCGTGAACTGGCTCCTCGTCCGCGCCGGGCAGGACGGGTTCGCCGGCCACTCGTGGCTGATCGAGCCCCTGTCGTTCTTCCTGGTCGCGACCGTCGTCGTGGTCTGGATGAGCGTGCCGTTCGTCGCGTTCACCGTCTACGCGGCGCTCACCCAGGTGCCCGGCGAGGTCGTCGAGGCCGCCCAGCTGGACGGCGCCGGTCCGATGCAGCGCTTCCGGCACGTGCTCGTGCCCACGATCCGGCCCGTGCTGCTGGTCGTCGGCCTGCTCCAGGTGATCTGGGACCTGAGGGTCTTCACCCAGATCTTCGTCCTCCAGGACGCCGGGGGCATCGCCCGGGACACGAACCTCATGGGCACCTACGTGTACCGGCTGGGCATCGCCGAGGGGCAGTTCGGGATGGCCGCCGCCGTCGCCATGTTCATCCTCGCCATCACCGTCCTGCTCACCGCGGGCTACATCCGCTCCATGCTGAGGCAGGAGGACCTGTGACCTCACCGACGACCGGGCCGACCACGCAGCCGGCCACGCAGCCGACCGCGCAGTCGGATGGGCAGCCGACCACCCAGCCGACCACGCAGCCGGCCGCCGGGACCGCCGGTGCCCCGCCGGCCGTGGCGACGCCGTCCGCCACCAGCGCGGCGACGGCGGCGGGCGGCAGCCCGACCGCCCCGCGGTCCCGGCGCCTGCGCGGTCGGCGCGGACGGCGGCTGCTCGCCGACGCGACCGGCGTCCTGGTCCTGCTCGCCGCGGTGTTCCCCGTCTACTGGATGGTGTCGACGTCCTTCCTGCCCGGTCGGGAGATCCGCTCCGCCGAGCCGACGTGGCACCCCCTCGGCGGTTCGCTGGACAACTACCGCCGGGTCCTGGACGGCGGCGACTTCCTCACCTCGCTGCGCACCAGCCTGCTGGTCACCGGGCTGACCGTCGCCGTCGCGCTGCTGTTCGCCTTCCTCGCCGCGCTCGCGGTGTCGCGGTTCCGGTTCCGCGGCCGCAAGCAGCTCGTCGTCGGCGTCCTGGTGCTGCAGATGATCCCCGCCGAGGGGCTGTTCATCTCCCAGTACAAGATGCTGGACGGGTGGAACCTGCTCAACACCGTCGCCGGACTGACGGTGCTGTACGTGGCCGCCGTCCTGCCCTTCACGATCTGGACGCTGCGCGGGTTCGTCGCCGGCGTCCCGTACGAGCTGGAGGAGGCGGCGATGGTCGACGGCTGCACCCGCACGAGCGCGTTCTTCCGGGTCACGTTCCCGCTGCTGGCGCCCGGCCTCGTCGCGACCGGCGTGTTCGGCTTCATCCAGGCGTGGAACGAGTTCACCCTCGCGCTGGTCGTGATGAACCGGCCCGACTCGGCGACCCTGCCACTCTGGCTGCGCACGTTCACCGACGCCAACCGCGGCACCGACTGGGGCGGGGTGATGGCCGGGTCCACGCTGATCGCGGTGCCCGTCGTCCTGTTCTTCCTGCTGGTGCAGGCGCGGATGACGTCCGGGCTGGTCTCCGGCGCGGTGAAGGGGTGACGGCGGACCGGTGCGCAGGGACCTCGGGGCCGCCGTCGGGCGGGTGGACGGACGTGCGCTCGTGAGCGGGCTGCAGGTGGGCCTGGACATCGGCGGCTCGAAGGTGCTGGGCGTGGCGGTCGACGGCGGCGTCGTGCTGGCGACGGCCCGATCCGCCACCCGACCCGGCGCGGTGGGGGTCGTGGACACCGCCGAGCGGGTCGTGCGCGAGCTGAGCGACCGGGTCGGCGTGCCTGCCGCGTCCGTCGACGTCGGCGTCGGCGTCCCCGGCCTCGTCGACCCCGACCGGGGGCTGGTGCTGCACGCCGTCAACGTCGGGATCGGGCCGGAGGGCCTCGCGCTCGGTGAGGCGCTGCGCGCCCGGCTCGGCGGGCCGCCCGTCGTGGTGGAGAACGACGTCAACGCCGCCGCGTACGGGGCCAGCCGCACCGTCGACCTGCCGGAGGGCCTCGACCCGGTCGGCGTGGACGCCGTCGGCCTCGCCGGGATGGGCCTGGACGGGGTCGGCTCGGACGGCCTGGCGCTCGACGGGTGGGCGCGCGAGCCGAACCCACCGGACGTGGCCTACCTCAGCATCGGCACCGGCCTCGCCGCCGGGCTCGTCCTGGGCGGCCGGCTGCGTCGCGGCGCGTTCGGTGCGGCGGGGGAGATCGGGCACCTGCCCGTCGACCCGCGCGGCGCGGCGTGCCCGTGCGGCCAGCGGGGGTGCCTGGAGACGGTGGCGTCCGGCTCGGCGCTGGCCCGCGCGTGGCCCGTGGACGACGGGACGCCCCCCGCGCAGTCGCTGTTCGCCGCCGCGGCACGCGGCGACGCCCGCGCCGGGGCGGTGGTGACGACGTTCGCCGACGCGGTCGCCGCCGCGGTGCGCGTCCTCACCCTCACGGTCGACGTGCGCTCCGTCGTCCTCGGCGGCGGGGTCGCCGAGATCGGCCCGCCGCTGCTCGACGCCGTCGTGGAGGCCCTGCACCGGCAGGCCGGGGCGACGCCGTTCCTGCTCGCCCTCGACCTGCCCGGGCGCGTCTCACTCGTCCCGCGGGACCGGCCGGTCGCGGCGCTCGGCGCGGCGATGCTGGCGCGGTCCGGCGGGGGCCGGCGGCGCGCCGACGACGTCCCGGGCAGCCTGGTCGACGGCCGGGCGGGGGGTGCCTGATGGAGGTCGTCCCGCTGCGCGACGCCGCCGAGGTCGCCACCACCGCCGCGGACGCCGTCGAGCGGCTCGTGCGCTCGCGCCCCGACGCCGTCCTCGGCCTGGCCACGGGATCGACCCCGGTGCCCACGTACGACGAGCTCGTCGCCCGGCACCGCACCGGCACCGGGCCGTCGTTCGCCGCCGTCACCGTGTTCATGCTCGACGAGTACGTCGGCCTGCCGGCCGGTGACCCGCAGGGCTACCGGGCCACGATCGAGCGCCAGCTCACCGCACCGCTGGGGATCCCCGCGGAGTCGGTGCACGCCCCCGCCGGGCACGCCGACGACCTGCCGGCCGCGTGCGACGCGTACGAGGACGCCATCGCGGCCGCGGGCGGCGTGGACCTGCAGGTCCTCGGCATCGGGGACGACGGCCACCTGGCGTTCAACGAACCCGGTTCGTCGCTGGCGTCGCGGACCCGGCTGAAGACCCTCACTGCGGTGACGAGAGAGGCGAACGCGCGCTTCTTCGGCTCGCCGGAGGACGTCCCGCGGCACGTGCTCACCCAGGGCCTCGGCACGATCCTGCGCGCCCGGCACCTGGTGCTGCTGGCCACGGGTGAGGGCAAGGCGCAGGCCGTCGCGGACGCCGTCGAGGGGCCGCTGAGCGCGTCCTGCCCGGCGTCGGTGCTGCAGCTGCACCCGCACGCGACGGTGCTCGTCGACGCCGACGCCGCGTCCCGGTTGCGCCGGGCGGACTACTACCGCGAGACGTACGAGGGCAAACCGTCCTGGCAGGCGCTGTGAACGGGCAGAGGAGGAACACGGTGGACGACGTCGACCGGCTGGTGCACGCGGTGTCGATGCCGGCGTTCCACGGCGAGGAACCGCCGGCGTGGGTGCTGCGGGCGCTGGACGACGGGCTGGCGGGGGTGTGCCTGTACGGCCACAACCTGCGAGGTCCGGACTCGGTGCCGCGCGCGGCCGGTGCCGTGCGGGACGTCGCCCCCGACGCGCTCGTCGCGCTCGACGAGGAGGGCGGGGACGTCACCCGCCTCGACTACCTCACCGGCTCCCGGTACCCCGGGCCGTGGGCCCTCGGGGTGGTCGACGACCCGGACCTGACGCGCGAGGTGGCGGCGGCCGTCGCCGCGGACCTGCGCGCCGTCGGGGTGAACCTGGACCTCGCGCCGTCCGTCGACGTGGGCAGCGACCCGCGGAACCCCGTGATCGGCGTGCGTTCCTTCGGCCCGGACCCCGAGCGCGTGTCGGTGCACGGCGCCGCGTTCGTCGCCGGGCTCCAGGCGGGCGGGGTCGCGGCGTCCGTCAAGCACTTCCCGGGGCACGGCGACACGGACACCGACTCGCACCTGGCGCTGCCGGTGGTCGAGGCCGACGAGGAGACGTACCGCCGCCGCGACCTCCCCCCGTTCGCGGCGGCGGTGCGCGCGGGGGTGGCGACGGTGATGACGAGCCACGTCGTCGTCCGCGCCCTGGACGACCAGCCCGCCACCCTCAGCCGGCGGCTGCTGACCGGGCTGCTGCGCGAGGAGATGGGCTTCGACGGCGTGGTCATCTCGGACGCCCTCGACATGGCGGGGGTGCGGGCGCAGCACGGCATCGTCGGCGCAGGGGTGCTCGCCCTGGCGGCGGGTGCGGACCTGCTGCTGCTCGGGGCCGAGGACGGCCGCGACCAGCTCGCCGAGCTCGGTGCCGCCGTCCGGTCGGCGCTGGCCGACGGGCGGTTGGGCCGCGACCGGCTGGAGGAGGCCGCGGCGCGGGTCGACCTGCTGCGCAAGCGGCTCGTCGCCGGGGACCTCGGCCCGACCGCCCCCGCTGCGCCGGCGGGCGCGGACGTCGGTCCGCGCGCCGCCCGCCGTGCGCTGCGGTCGTCGTCCCCCGCGCCGGTGGTCGAGGTCGCACGGCGCCCCGTCGTCGCCGAGCTGCGAGGCGAGCAGAACATGGCCGTCGGCCACGCGCCCTGGGGGGCCGCGGACCCGTTGCGCCGCAGGGGTTCCGACGTCCAGCACGTCGCCGTGCACGAGACCGGTCCGGCACCCGAGGAGGTGCTGGCTCTCGCGGCCGACCGGCCGCTGCTGCTCGTCGTCCGGGACGCCTACCGCCGCCCGTGGCAGCGGGACTGGGTGCGCACCGTGGTCGCCGCCCGCCCCGACGCGGTGCTGCTCGGGCTGGGGATGCCCCACGACGTCGACCTGGCCGGTGACGCGTGGCTGCTCACCCACAGCGCCTCGCGCGTCAGCACCGACGTCGCCCTCGACGCGCTGCTGCGCTGACCCCGTCCCGCACAGATCGTCAGACCGAAATGGTGGTGATAGCAACCATTTCCGTCTGACGATCAGTGCGTGCAGGGCGTTCGAATGCGCTGGGGGCGGGGGTGAAACGGCTTACGCTCACTCGGATGAGGGAACGCCGGGAGCGGCAGAAGGTGCTGTGCTACATCGTGCGGGCGAGGCGGCTGTTGGTCTTCACCCACGTCGACGAGCCCTTCGTGGTGACCGGGCTGCAGGTCCCGGCGGGGAGCGTCGAACCTGGCGAGTCGCCGGAGGCGGCGGCCTGCCGCGAGGCCCGTGAGGAGACGGGACTGACACGCTTCCGCGTCGTGCGCACCCTGGGCGAGACGACGTACGACATGGCTCCCTACCGCGACGAGGTGCACCGTCGGCACGTCGTCCACCTCACCGTCGACGGGGAGGTGCCCGAGCGGTGGCTCAGCGCTGAACCGGACCCGGACGACGGCACAGGCTCCCGGCGCTTCGAGTGCTTCTGGATCCCGCTGACGCAGGGGCACGTGCTGTCAGCGGGCCAGGGCGCGCTCCTCGGGCGGCTGTGACGGCTCCTTCACCTACTGATCGTCAGACCGAAATGGTTGGTATCACCACCTTTTCGGTCTGACGATCAGTAGGTGCGGGGGCGGTGGTAGGCGCAGCGGTGCGGCCGCGAGCGGGTGACGACTGAGGGGCGATCAGACCGCAGCGGACGACGAGGCGTGCGCCCGGTAGCGGGCGACGACCTTGCGGATGCCGTAGGCGACGACGCCGGGGGCGATGCGCTGGGCGAGGGACAGCACCTTCGCCTCGGCGGGGACGGCGATGACGGCGCGGTTGCGGCGGATCCCGACCATCAGCGCGTCGGCGACGTCGCCGACGTCGATCGCCCTGTCCTGCAGGCGTTGCAGCAGCCCGGTGGTGGTGGACGAGACGCCGGTGGGCCGCAGACCGTCGTTGATCCGGTCGAGCAGCGGGGTGGCGACGAACCCGGGGCACAGCGCGGACACCTTGACGCCGTGACCGGCGGCCTCCTCCCGCAGGGCGCGGCTGAGGCCGACGACCGCCCACTTCGTCGTCGTGTACGGCGTCATCATGGGCGCGGGGATGAGCCCGGCGAGGGACGCGGTGTTGACGATGTGGCCGCTGCGCTGGCGGAGCATCACCGGGTAGACGGCCTCGATGCCGTGGACGACGCCGTGCAGGTTGACCGCCAGGGTGCGGTCCCAGTGCTCCGGGGTCAGCTCCTCGGCGAGGCCGCCGGTGCCGATGCCCGCGTTGTTGAGGAACAGGTCGATCCGCCCGTGCTCGGCGACGACGGCCTCCACGACGGCGTGGAACGCCTGCCGGTCGGTGACGTCGAGCGTCACCGCCTGCGCGCTCCCCGGTCCCAGCGCGGTGAGCCGCGCGACGGTCGCGTCCGCGGTCGCCCGGTCGACGTCGGCGAGGACGACGGTGTCGCCGCGGCGTACGAGCCGGTCGGCGGCCTCGGCGCCGATCCCGGACGCCCCTCCGGTGACGAGTGCGATCACGCGTGCTCCTTCTGCGGTGTCGGGTCGACGGTCCGGACGGGCGCCCGACCGCCGGGGCCGGTCCTCGGGTCGAGCGTGCCACCCAGCTCGAGGTCCCGTTCGGCGGGGCGCCGCATCCGGCGCCAGTACGTCAGCACGGACGCCGGCCACAGGGTCCGGTTGCGGCCGAAACGGTCGAGGTACCAGGACCGGCAGCCGCCGGTCACCCAGATCGTGTCCTCGCTGCGCCGGTCGACCTCGGCGACGAACGCGTCCTGCGCGTCGCGGCGGACGGCGATCCGCGTCGCCCCGCGGGAGTCGCGCAGCCGCAGGGCACGGGCGACGTAGCCGACCTGCCGCTCGATCATGAACACCATCGAGCTGTGCCCGAGGCCGGAGTTCGGCCCGACGAGGGTGAACAGGTTGGGGAACCCGGCGACGGCGACACCGAGGTAGCCGGCCATGCCCTGCGACCACTCCTCGGCCAGGGTGCGCCCGCCGGGCCCGGTCACGGTGAGGTCCTGGTACGGCTCGGTGACGGCGAACCCGGTGCCGAGGACCACCGCGTCGACGGGGTGCCGCGTCCCGGAGGCGTCGACCACGGCGTCCGCCTCGACCCGGGTGACGGGCTCGGTGACGAGCGCGACGTCGGGCCGGGTGAAGGTCGCCCAGTAGTCGTTGGACAGCAGGATCCGCTTGCAGCCGATCCGGTACCGGGGGCGCAGCCGCTCGGCGAGCGCGGGGTCCGGGACCTGCCGGTGCAGGTGCCGCAGCGCGACCCGCTCCACGACGCGCATCGCGCCGGGGTGGGCGGTGAACGCGAGCACCCGGGACTCCAGCCGCGTGAACACCCCGGCGCGGACGACCTTCTGCAGCAGGGGGAACCGCGCGTACAGGCGCTTCTCGGTGTCGGACCACCGCCGGTCCACCTTGGGCAGGATCCACGCGGGCGTGCGCTGGAAGACGGTGACGTGCTCGGTGCGGGGCGCGATCTCGGGCAGGATCTGGACGGCGCTGGCGCCGGTGCCGACGAGGGCGACCCGCTGCCCGGTGAGCCCGTCGTCGCCGTCCGGCCAGTGCGCGGAGTGGAAGACGGGGCCGGTGAAGTCGGCCAGGCCCGGCAGGTCCGGGACGGCGGGCACGCTCAGCGCGCCCGTCGCGAGGACCAGGGTGCGCGTGGTCATCCGGTGCCCTGCCGCGGTGCGCAGGGCCCACCGGTCCTCGCCGTCGAGCCACCGCGCCTCGACGAGGTGGTGCCCGTACCGGACGAGCCGGTCGACGCCGGTCTCCCGGGCGACGTCGCGCAGGTAGTCCCAGATCTGCTGCTGGCGGGCGAACGCGGTGTCCCAGTCGGGTTTCGGGGCGAACGAGTACGAGTACAGCGCGGACGGGACGTCGCACGCGCAGCCTGGGTAGCGGTTGTCGCGCCAGGTGCCGCCGAGGTCGTCGGCCTTCTCCAGGACGACGACGTCGCGGACGCCGTCCAGCAGCAGGCGGCGGGCCATCGCGATGCCGGCGAAGCCGCTGCCGACGACGACCGCCTCGTGGTGCTCGTTGACCGCCTCGGTGGCCTCGCTCACGTGGTGGCACCGCCCTCGTCGTCCCGGTCGTCGCCGCCGCCGACCCGGTCGGCGAGCAGGTCGGTGAGCAGGTCGGCGAACAGGGCCGCGACCTCCGCGGGTCGCTCCACCTGCACCATGTGCCCGGCGTCCGGCAGCTCGACGAACCGGACATCGGGGATCGACGTCCGCAGCACCTCGCCGTGGGGCGCCGGCACGAGCCGGTCGCGGGCGCCGGTGACGACGACGGTCGGCACGTCCGCGAGCCGCGGCAGCACCGCGCGCTCGTCGTGGTGGGCGAGCGCGTGCAGGTAGTACCCGGCGAGGGTGCTCAGGCTGGTGCGGGCGACGAGGCCGTGGACGGCGGCGACACCGGCGGGGTCGGCGTCCCGCCCGAACAGCAGCCGCTCGCTGCCGCGCACCCCGAGGGCCACCCGCGGGGAGAGCGCGGCGAGCCGGGAGGGCAGGTGCCGTGACGTCAGGGCGGCGGGCAGTCTCGGGGTGCGGGCCATGAAACGCAGGCCGGCGTGGACGAGGGCCCGCCGGGTCGGCTCGGGCAGGCGCCGGGAGAGCACGGGCAGGCCCAGCCCCTCGGTGCAGGCGGTCGTGGCGGCCAGCAGCACGCCGTCGAGCCGGTCGAACAGGGCGGGGTGCCGGTCGAGCGCCGACATCACGGTCATCCCGCCCATCGAGTGCCCGCCGAGGACGAGGCGCCCGGTCGGGGCGAGCCGGCTCACGACGAGCGCGAGGTCGTCGCCGAGCCGGGGCACGGACGGCGGCGGGGCGCCGCGGTGCGGGCGCCCGGACCGGCCGTGGGCGCGCTGGTCCCAGGTGACGACGCGGACGCCGGGCAGCGCGGCGAGGCGGTCGGCGACGTCGTCCCAGCTCGACCCGGCGAGGCACCACCCGTGCGCGAGGACGACGGTGGTGTGCGGCGTCCGGGACCCGCGGACGGCGGCGGCGAGCCAGACGCCGTCGTCCGTGCGCAGGCGCACGGGGTGGACGGGTGCCCGGTCGGCCGGCGGGGCGGTGGTCGGACCCGTCGGCGGCGACGCGCTGCGGCTCGCGGTGGCGGGGCGCAGGTCGGACGTGGCGCTCACGGGTCTCCTCACGATCGCCGGCCAGGACGACCGGGAAGTTACCACCGGTAAGTTGACGTCGGTAGAGTTGGCAGGTGCCGTCCACCGTCCAGCCGTCGACGCCGCCCCCGGTCGCGGGCGCGCCGCGCCGTCGCGTGCCGCGGGCCGAGCGCGAGGAGCAGATCCTTCGCGTCGCGGAGGAGGTCTTCGCCGAGCGGGGCGTCCACGCTGCGTCGATGGACGAGATCGCCGCCCGGGTCGGCGTCACCAAGCCCGTCCTGTACGGGTACTTCGGCTCCAAGGACGGCCTGCTCGTCGCGTGCGTGGTCCGCTGCCGCCAGCAGCTGCGCGCGATGACGCTCGCGGCCGGCGAGCGGGCGAGTGGCCCGCACGAGGCCCTGCGGCTGCGGGTCCGGGCGTTCTTCGACTTCGTCGACGAGCACGCCCGCGCGTGGGCGGTGATGCGGACCGAGGCGGTCCTGGCGACCGGTTCGGCGGCCGAGGCCGTGGAGGACATCCGGCACCAGCAGTCCCGCCACCTCGCGGAGGTGCTGGCCACCGCCCCCGGCCTCACCGACCTGCCGGCCACCACCCTCGAGGCGTACGCGGACCTGCTCGTCGGGGCCTGCGAGCGCCTGGCGCTGAGGGCCGGGCCCGGCGGGGACCTCGACGCGCAGACCGCGACCGACCTGGTGATGGACGTCGTGTGGTCCGGTCTGGAGCGGCTCTCGCGCGGCTGACCGGGTGAGCGAGCTCGGCGCTTCTGTTGACGTCGAGGGTGGAGGCTGGTGGCGAGAGGCGCTTCTGTTCGACGAAAGCCTCTCGGCGGAGACACCGCAGTTCTAGCGTGAGAAACGCACGCAGAGTGAAAGCGGGGTGATCCTGATGAGCAACCGGATGATCAGGTCCTGGGTCGGGCGCACGCTCGCTGCGGCGGTGGCCGTCGCCCTGGGGGCGGGGACCGCAGGGGGGACGACGCCCTCTGCGGCTGAGGCGACCAGCGTCGCCTCGGGTTGCGACGACCCGTACGCGGGCGCCTTCGGAGAGACCACGTTCAGGTCGCTGCCGGCCCCCGGCCGAACCGTGCAACCGGGTGACCGCATCGTCTACTGGATGACGGTCGAGGTGTGCCAGCCGTTGTCCGGTGCGTCGCTGACCATGCTGGTCCAGGACATCGTCGAGGTCGTCTCCATCAAGCCCGTCGGGCAGCACTACCCCGACTACGGCACTGGGGAACCCGGAGACCCGTTGGAGCCGTTCGGCCTGGTGAACATCGACTGGAGCAGGCCCCAGGCCGAACGCACCGGGTTTCGAGGCAACCTCACCATCCGCATCCGACTGGTGCACCGACATATTCGAACCACGTGAATGCCTCTGAAGGAGCAGCGCGTGCTTCAGAGGTCCACGGGCCGGAACCAGTCATCGACGCGCATGGCCCAGGGCGCTGCTCGGTGTCTATCGGCTGGTTAGGTGTGTGCGGCGGCGGTGCTGGCCGGGTTGACGTGCACGACAGCTCGGTCCAGATGGGTCACGGTCTGGGTCAGGGCGTGGTCTACCTGGTGGGCGATGTGGTGGCCGGCCTCGACGGACAGCGATGCCTCGACGCTGATGTCCAGATCCGCCTCGAGGCGGTGACCACTCCACCGTGCCCGGGCACGGTCGACGGACACTACGCCCTCGACGTGGGCGGCCGTTTCTTCGATGCGGTCTAGGGTGCCCTGGTCGATGCCGTCCATCAGACGATGGACCACGGTGCGCATGGAGCTGATAAGGACTGCGACGATGACCGCTGCGATCACCAGCCCTACGACCGCGTCCAGCTGCGGCAGGCCCATCCACGCTCCGGCGACGCCGATCACGACCGCCAGTGAGGTCAGCGCGTCGGTCCGCGCGTGCTGGCCCTCGGCGACCAATGCCGCTGACCCGATGCGTCGGCCGGCTCGGATTCGGTAGACCGCGACCGCCTCGTTGCCTGCGGCGCCGACCACCGCGGCTGTGAGCACCCACCCGAGGTGGGTCAGCGGCTGCGGTTCGGTCAGCGCGTTGACCGACTCCCAGATGATCAGCGCAGCGGACAACGCGATGACCAGGCCGATTCCGAGGCCGACCAGGTCCTCCGCCCGCCGGTAGCCGTAGTTGTACCGGCGGGTCGGAGTCCGGCGACCGATGCGGAATGCGATGATCAACGGGATGGTCGTGGCCAGGTGCCCCAGGTTGTGCACCGTGTCGGCCAGCAACGCGATCGACCCGCTCACCGCCACGATCACGAGCTGCAGAGCCGCGGTCACGCCCATGCCGGCCAGGCTGAACCAGGCCGCCCGGATGCCCAGGCTGCTGGCTTCGTCCGCGGTCTGAATCGTCTGGCTGTGGTCGTGGCTGTGCGGCGTCAGGGCATGACGCACCCGCGCCAGCACGCCGCGCCCGTGGTCGTCCGCGTGCTCATGGTCGTGGGGCTCATGCGTAGCGCCCGGCGACGTCTCCGTCCGGTGGCGATCTTCCATGGTTGGGAGCCTACTTGCGTAATTACGCAAGTTCTAACGCCGGGTACGTTGGATCTGTGCACGGCAAACCTGTCCTGGTCGTTCCCGACGAGGAGCACGCCCGTATCGCGTCCGAGTCGTTTCGGATGCTGGCCGATCCGACCCGGGTCAAGATCCTGTGGTCGCTGCTGCAAGGGGAGTCCAGCGTCGGTGCCTTGGCCGAGCTGGTGCAGTCCTCGACGACGGCGGTCAGCCAGCACCTGTCCAAGCTGCGTTTGGCCGGTCTCGTCGACAGCCGCCGTGAGGGCACCTTCGTCTACTACTGCGCCACCGACGAGCACGTCCACCGGCTGCTGACCGAGGCCCTGTCCCACGCGGAGCACGTCACCGGCACAGCCGCTGGCGACGACCGGCACCGGTACCGCACCTGACCGGCAGGGGCGGTTACGCCCGCGACGGCGGGGATTCTCCATCGAATCTTCAGCAGCAGCGGCCGGGAGGCGGACGCCGGCCTGCCGATACTGCCAGTGGTGCCGCTGTCCGGTGGCGCTACTTCCGAGGGTGCTGAATGAGGTAGTCGTGGCAGCGAGACGACGGTCGATGGTGGTCGCGGTCGGCGCGGTCGTCGCGCTGGGCCTTGCCGGGTGCGGCGGTGGGCAAGGCGATGCGCAGACGGCCGTACCGGTTCCCACTGCCTCCGCGGCGACCTTGCCTCAGCATGACGCCGACCCGCCGACTCAGCCGGCGGTGATCCCGTCGGAGGCGACCCACGTGCATGGGATGGGGTACAACCCTGCTGACGGGCTGCTGTACCTGGGTACTCACGGCGGCCTGTTCACCCTTGGACAAGGGACGATGACCAAGGTGGGTGAGGCCACCATCGACCTGATGGGCTTCGCGGTCGCTGGCCCGGACCACTTCTATGCCAGCGGTCATCCCGGTCCCGGCGATGACCTGCCTAATCCCGTGGGACTCATCGAGACCAGGGACGGCGGGGAGACCTGGTCCACGCTCTCGCGTGCCGGCCAGTCGGACTTCCACACCCTGACGGCGACCAATGGCGGCACGGACCTCGTTGCCTTCGACGGTGTCCTGCGCCGCAGCAGCGATGGCGGCGGGACGTGGTCGGCGGGCGATGAGGAGGTTGAGCCGGCCGCGTTGGCGGCGTCACCGGACAGCAGCAGCGTGGTGCTGGCAACCACAGGTGGCGGAGTGGTCCGCTCCACAGACGGCGGCGCGTCATTCACCCCGGTCAGCGCGGCGCCCGTGCTGTACCTGGTGGCGTGGGCCGATGCGCACCGCGCCTGGGGTGTGGACCCCGACGGTGGCCTGCATCTGAGCCAGGACGCGGGTCTGACCTGGCAGCAGCGCGGCACTGTGGGCTCGCCACCGCAGGCGATGACCGCCGACGCCGAAGGAGTCGTCGTCGCCACCCAAACGGCCATCGTCCGATCCGCGAACGGAGCGTCGTTCGTGACCCTGGCGAAGTAGCGAACGGCCAGCCGTGAAGGCGGGGCACATCGGCATCTACGCCACCCGGAAGCCTGATGTACGAGCCCCCCACGCCCTGGGTGAAGCCGAGCAGTCCAGCCCCGGCCACGCGGGTAACCCCGTGCAGTGCCGGACTGCTCCAGCACTGCACCATCAGGGGTGGGGTGCTCGGTGTGTGCGCAGGGCAGACGGCCCTGCGTTGTTCGGCGTCCTCGGACTGGGCGGGCTGAACCGGAACCCGGGGCCCAGGGGCGGCGGGGTGGGCGCTGCGCAGCGCTATGTGCGCCAGGGCTGTCCGGGGTGATCGTCAGAGCTGGTTCAGCAGGTTCTCCATCTCGGTGATCTCGCGCTCCTGGTCTTCGACGATCTTCTGGGCCAGCTGCCGGGCCGCCGGGTTGCTGCCCTCGGTCACTTCGGCTTGTGCCATCTCGATGGCACCGCGGTGGTGCACGATCATCTGCTGCAGGAACAGGCGGGAGGCGTCTGGGCCGCTGGCATCTGCCAGAGCGGTCATGTCTTCGGCGCTCATCATGCCGCCGGACCCGTGCCCCATGCCGCCGGAACCGTGGTCCATGCCGTCCATCGAGCCGTCGGTGGGCGGCAGTGGCTCTCCCCAGGCGGTCAGCCAGACCTGCAGCTGTTCGATCTCCGGGCCCTGGGCGGCCTTGATCTGCTCGGCGAGGGTCGTGACTCTCGGGTCGATCCCCTCCTTGCCCAGGACCACGTCACTCATCTCGATGGCTTGGGCATGGTGAGGGATCATCATCTTCGCGAACATCAAGTCCGCGGCGTTGTGCTGCTCGTCCGCAGAGTTGTCGGTCGCGGTCTGGGACGGGGTGCTCTCGGCAGTCGTACCCGACCCGCCACCGTCGTCTCCACATGCCGACAGCAGCACGGTGGTGCTGACCACAAGGCCCGTCAGGCCGCTCCAGCGTCTGCTGACCATGTCTCTCCTCACCTAGCGGAACTCCATTCTCACCGGGCCTGCAGCGCGGACCGCACGATCTGAGTCAAGGTTCGATGAAGGCCAGCAGTGACTGCCCGGTGCTCCCGGGACTGGGCTGTGGGTGGCAGCGATCCGGAGCGGGTCACGAACTGCGGCGGCCTGCCCTGGTGGCGCTGCCATGAGATGGATGTGCAGGGTGCCCGGTGTCTTCATCGAACGTTGACCGCGCCCGGCGGCCAGCGGTGGGCGTTGCGGGCCACACTGGATCAGGAGGCGAGGTGAGGGCCGTGATGGGTTGGTACGGCGGCGGTGCCGGGTGGCTGATGATGATCGCCAACGTGGTCCTCAGCGGGTCGTTGATCGCGGCCGCGACGTGGGCGGTGATCCGGCTGGCGCCAGGTGGCGGGCCGGGGCCTGGCCACCACGACCGTGTTGATGCCCGGGAGGTCCTCGACCGCCGCTTCGCCGCTGGTGAGATCGACGCCCAGGAGTACCAGCAGGCCGTTCGGCTGCTGGCGATGGAGCGGGCTGGATGACCCAGCCGACGTCGGGCGCCCCCGTTGGGTCGGTGAAACCGGCGGGACGACCGGTTCGGGTGTCACTGGGTGCCCGTGCCCGTGCCCGGATGCGGTGCGGTGTTGACCTGCGTGGTCAGTGGTGACCGGCTGAGGCCTGTTGCGGTTCGGCTGGCGCTTGGCGCCTGGCCCTGGAGTCGTGGGTTGCCGCGACGCTGGCCTGGGGCCGTAGGTCCAGTCGTCGCAGCAGCTGGGCGTTGAGGGCGACGACGATGGTGGACAGCGACATCAGCAGCGCGCCGACTTCCATCGGCAGGACGAAGCCGACCGGGGCGAGCACGCCCGCCGCCAGGGGCACCGCGACCAGGTTGTAGCCGGCGGCCCACCACAGGTTCTGCTGCATCTTCCGGTACCCCGAACGGGACAGCTCGATCACCGAGAGCACCGAACGGGGGTCGTCGGAGGCCAGGATGACGCCGGCCGAGGCGATCGCGACGTCGGTGCCTGCACCGATCGCGATCCCGACGTCGGCCTGTGCCAGCGCGGGGGCGTCGTTGACCCCGTCTCCGACCATGGCCACCGCCCGGCCCTGACGCTGGAGCTGGGCGACCTTCTCGCTCTTGTTCTCCGGCCGGACGCCGGCGAAGGCCTGGTCGATGCCGAGCTCGGCCGCCACCGCCCGCGCGACCGGTTCGGCATCCCCGGTGATCATCACGACCTCGATGCCGAGGCGGTGCAGCGCCTCGACCGCCTCGCGTGACTCCTGGCGGACCTCGTCGGCCAGGGCCAAGGCACCGGCGATGGCGCCGTCGACCAGGACGTGCAGCACCGTGGAGCCGGCATCCGCCCACGGCTGGGCGGCGGGCAGCGGCTGCAGACCGTGGTCGGCCAGCAGGTGCGGCCCGCCGACGGTGACGGTGCGGCCGGCGACCGTGGCGCTTACACCGACCGCGGCTGATGAGCGGAAGCCGCTGGCGGAGGGCACATGCAGGTCACGACGCTGCGCCGCGTTGACGATCGCGCGGGCCAGCGGGTGCTCGCTGTCGGCTTCGGCGGCCGCGGCCAGGGCCAGGACCTCATCGTCGGGCGCCCCGGTGGTGGCGATGTGGGTCAGGGCCGGTGTTCCCTTGGTCAGGGTGCCGGTCTTGTCGAACAGGACCGACTCGATGGTGCGCATCCGCTCCAGCGCGGCGCGGTCCTTCACCAGCACACCCGCCCTGGCCGCGCGCTCGGTGGAGATGGAAACCACCAGCGGGATCGCCAGGCCCAGCGCGTGCGGACAGGCAATGACCAGCACGGTGATGACCCGCACCAGCGCGCTCTGCGGAGCGCCGTAGGCAGACCACACCACCGCGGTGATCGCAGCAGCGACCACGGCGAACCAGAACAGCCACCCGGCGGCCCTATCGGCCAGCAGCTGGGCGCGGGTGGCCGAGGACTGCGCCTCGGCCACCAGCCGCTGGATACCCGCCAGGGCGGTGTCGTCACCGACTGCGGTGACACGCACCCGCACGGCGGTGTCAGTGGCCACCGTGCCGGCCACCACCGTGTCGCCTGGGCCGCGGCGCACTGGCCGGGACTCCCCGGTGATCATGGATTCGTCCACGTCGGCGCTGCCGTCCACGATCTGCCCGTCGGCTGGCACTCGCCCACCCGGGCGGACCATCACGACATCGTCTACGACCAGTTCAGCGGGGCGGACCGTCACCACCCGGTCACCCTGGACCTTCTCGGCCTCGTCGGGCAGCAGAGCGGCCAGCGAGTCCAGTGCGGAGGAGGTCTGGGCCAGTGAGCGCATCTCCAGCCAGTGCCCCAGCAGCATGATGACGATCAGCAGCGCCAGCTCCCACCAGAAGTCCAGTTCGTGGGACAGGACGCCGAGGCTGGCGCCCCAGGATGCGACGAAGGCGACCGTGATGGCCATGCCGATCAGCAGCATCATCCCAGGCTGTCGCGCCCGGATCTCACCGATCGCGCCGGCGAGGAACGGCCAGCCACCCCACAGGTACATCACCGTTCCCAGCACCGGCGAGACAGCCGCCAGGCCGGGCACATCGGGCAGCGTGTAACCGACGATCGAGGCGAACATCTCGTTCAGCAGCACGGTGGGCACCGCGAACACCAGCATGATCCAGAACAACCGGCGGAACATCCCCACGTGATCACCGTGACCGGAATGGCCTTCCTGGTGACCGCCGCCGGCTTCGTGACCGCTGTGCCCGATATGAGCGGTGCCGACGTGACCGGCGTTGTCCCCGCTGTCGTGTCCAGCCGGCGTCGCAGCGTCGTCGGAGCTGCTGGGACCAGCCGCACTGACCGGGTCAGTCACCTCCGGATCCACGTGTCCGGCACCGTGCGCGACTGGCACACCCTGCCCGTGCGTGGACCCGAGCTCGGGCCCGGGCACCGCCGGGTCCTCGTGTCCCGGGTGGTGTCCGTTCTGGCGGCTCGTGCGATCCGACATGACCTTCCGACCCTCTCGACGGCCCCCTGGCTGCATATACCCCGCCAGGGTATCCCCGTGCCGGGGGTCAGGCGCATCTCGACGGCTTCGCCCGTCCAGCCTTCAGTGAATCTTCATCCGGGCCCTGCGCGGCCGGGGTTCGCGCCAGGCCTCATGAGGCGGGCAGCCACACCTGGAACGTTGACCCGGCGCCGATGCCTGCGCTTGCCACCGAGACCCGCCCGCCGTGCGCCTCGACGAGGGCCTTGGTGATGGCCAGCCCGATGCCGGAGCCACCTCGGTCGCGGTCGCGGGCGGTGTCGACGCGGTAGAACCGTTCGAACACGTGCGGCAGGTGCTCGGCCGCGATCCCGCTGCCGGTGTCGGTGACGCTCAGGCCCACGCCGGTTCCGGTCCTGCGCGCGGTGAGCGTGACCGTTCCACCTGCGCTGGTGTGGCGCAGGGCGTTGTCGAGCAGATTGGCGAGCACCTGGCCCAGGCGGTCGCGATCTGCCCGGATGACCGGCAGCTGCCCGATCACCTCGGTCTTCAGGTGCACGCGTTTGGCCGCGTACGCGGCCGCGGCGCTGTTCACGGCCGTGCGCACCAGGTCAGCCGGCGCCAGGGGGCCCAACGCCAGCGACAACTGGTGCTCCTCTGCCCGGGAGACCGCGCTGATGTCTTCGGCCAGCCTGGTCAACCGGTGAGTCTGCGAACGGAGCATCGACGTCGTCTCAGCGTCCAACCGGGTCACCCCGTCCTGGAGCCCTTCGAGGTAGGCGTCCAAGGTGGCGACCGGGGTGCGCATCTCGTGGGCCAGATCCGACAGCAGCCGCCGGCGGGTGGTCTCCACAGTGGACAACCGCCCCGACATCGCGTTGAACGCTGCGGCGAGCTCGTCGAACTCGGTCCCCAGTCCCGGCGGGGCGACCTGGGTGTCGTAGCGGCCGCCCGCCACTTCGGCGGCCGCGGTCGCCACCGCCCGAACCGACCGCCCCACTCGCCGCGTGACGTAGGCACTGACCCCCAGCGCCGCGAGCAGGCCCGCGAGCAGGGCGACCGACAAGCTCACCGCGGTGGCCGACCGGAACGCCTCCTCCGCGTGCCGGACCGCTTCGCCATCGTGGGCCGCGCCCGCGCGCTCGAGGTGCTCGTGGAACAAGGGTGGACCGACCACGCTGGCGACAAGCCAGGCGGTGGCGGCCGCAGTCACCATCACCAGTACCAGCGCAGCGAGCAGCCGGGTCGCCAAACCCCCCGCCGAGCGCGCCTGCCGAGTGGTCGTCACTGCGTTCCCGGGGTGGATTCGGCGCTCTGCCCGGTGCCCATCCGGTAACCGACCCCGCGCATCGTCCGGATGAACCGCGGGGCCGACGCGTCATCCCCCAGCTTGCGACGCAGGTGACCGACATGGACGTCGACCAGGTGCTCGTCACCCACCCAGTTGTCGCCCCACACTTCATCGATGAGCCGACGACGGCTGAAGGCGAACCCGGGCCGCGCCGACAGGGTCTCGAGCAGGTCGAACTCAGTTCTTGTCAGCGGCACCAGCTGCTCGTCCAGGAACGCTTCTCGCCCCGCGGCGTCGATCACCAGCGGACCGAAGCGGCGCGGCGGCTCCTCCGCCTTCGCCGCCTCCCTGCGGCTGGGCCGGGGCCTGCGGAGCATCACGTGCACGCGAGCCGTCAGCTCCCGCGGGCTGAAGGGCTTAGTCATGTAGTCATCGGCCCCGACCGACAACCCCACCAGCTTGTCCACTTCCTCAGCTCTCGCGGTCAGCATGATCACGTAGCAGTCCGAGAAGGTCCGCAAGACCCGGCAGACCTCCACCCCGTCCATCCGCGGCAGCCCGAGGTCCAGCACGACCACATCCGGGTCCAGCACCCGGGCGACCTCGACCGCCTGCTGCCCGTCGTGCGCCGGTGTCACCTCGAAACCGTCCCGCTCCAGGTAGCTCGAGATCACCGAGACCAAAGGCTTCTCGTCGTCGACCACCAACACCCGCCGGCCCGCACCCTGCTGACTCATGTAGCCATGCTGCCGGGTGCACCCGCGAACCGGGCGCACCCCCCACCCAGGGGGCGCCCGGACGCGTCCGTCTTCACCGACTCGTCATGCACCAGAGCCACTCGACCCCGTCTCGGGACTGCCTGGGACCGCCTCACCCAGGCCGATCAGTGGTCGTGGGCACCGCCGCCGTGGCCTGCGTCGCCCTCAGCCACCGGCGAACCACCGGAGTAGTCCGGCACCGTGACCGTGACGGTGTCCGCAGTCCCAGAGCCCGGCAACACCGGGCCGAAGGAGATGCCGTTCGGCTTGTCACCGACCGCGACGGTGGCCACGACCTGGTAACTCGTCAGGTCGATCACCGACACGGTGTCGTCGTAGAGGTTGGTCACCCACGCTCGAGTATCGGACGGGTCGATCACCACACCGTGCGGGCCGGATCCCGTGACGACACTCGCGGCCACCGACATCGTGCCGGTATCGATCACCGTCACGGTGTCCCCAGGAGACGCCTCGCTGCCCTGGTTGGCCGACAGCAGCAGGGTGCCGTCGGTGGTCAGGTACAGCTGGATCGGCGCGGACGGCACCTGCACCGTCTGGACGACCTCGTGCCGGGCGAGGTCGACCTTGGCCACCGCGTTCTGGCCGGACAGGCTCACGTAGGCGTACCTCGCGTCTGGGTCCACAGCGACCTGCGCCGGTGCGCCCCCGACCGGGATGGTGGCCGACACCCGCAGCGACCCGGCGTCCACGAGGTCGATCGTGTCGGCGGCGGTGTTCGCCACCACCAGCATCGCCCCGTCCCCGGTCGCTCGAAGACCGTGCGGACCATCACTCAACGGCGCGGCGCCCAGGGCCTGGATGCCGGCCGCGTCGTAACTGCTCACGGTGTTGTCGCCGGAGTTCGTCACGTACACGCGGGTCCCGTCCGAGCTGGCGATCACGTGAGCCGGCGCATCGCCGGTCGGGGCGGTACCGACCAGCTCCAGGGTCGACGCGTCGAGCGCGACCAGCGCATCGCTGTGCCCGCTGACAGCCCACACCGTGCCACCATCCGCGC
This sequence comes from Thalassiella azotivora, assembly GCF_054781695.1. Taxonomy (NCBI): domain Bacteria; kingdom Bacillati; phylum Actinomycetota; class Actinomycetes; order Kineosporiales; family Kineosporiaceae; genus Thalassiella; species Thalassiella azotivora. The sequence goes on along the minus strand of NZ_BAAGTX010000007.1, from coordinate 4,821 downwards.
TGGCCTGGACGTTGTGCGGAGCCTCGATCCCGTCCACGGTCGCCAGCACCTCGTTGGTTCGGGCGTCGATCGCACTCAGGCTGCCACCGTCCTCGTTGGCCACCCACACGGTTCCGTCCGGCACACCAACCGCTGACTGGCCGGTCCTTTCGGACGCAGCAGAAGGCTGTACCGCAGCGTCCTGGCCGCACGCGGCCAAGACCACTGCAGGCAGGGACACCAGCGCGAACGCGAGTAGGCGACGCCGTGGCTTGTTCATCAGGGGTACTCCGGGGTGCTCGACCAGAAGGGGACCACGCCAATGTGAGGCCGTCACCCGAACCGAAGGCCACTTGTTGCGTCAAGAACCGGTGAAAACGGCGACCGGCGGCGACTTCTCGGCAGCCCCCGATGCGCTCGTTCCCTCAGGCCTTCATCGAATCTTCATTGCCGGTCGCCCGCTCTCACCGTGCGACCCGACGGGTCCGTCCATAGCGTCGTTGACGTTCTCGCGGCGTCGCCCCGGCCCCGGTGGCGGCGCCCCGCAACCAACGGACCAGGAGGGCACGATGAAGACGACGGAGATGCTCCAGGCCTACCCCGCGGAGATCAACCTCGACCGCCAGCTCATCGCGCGCGTCGTCGACGCGCTGGCGGAGTGCGCGCAGACCTGCACCGCGTGCGCTGACGCGTGTCTGAGCGAGGAGATGGTCGCGGACCTGCGCAAGTGCATCCGCACCAACCTCGACTGCGCGGACAGCTGCACGACGACGGCCCGGATCCTGTCTCGCCACACCGGGTACGACGCCAACATCACCCGTGCACACCTGCAGGCGTGCATCGCCGCCTGCCGGGCCTGCGGCGACGAGTGCGCCCAGCACGCCGACATGCATGAGCACTGCCGGGTCTGCGCCGAGGCGTGCCGTCAGTGCGAGAGCGCGTGCCAGGAGCTGCTCGACAGCATCGCGTGACTTCCGCGCCCCGAGATCCCCGGGGCGCGGAAGCAGCCAGGGTCGAAGCAGCGAAGGGAGCCGGTCCCTGTGTCGACGAATGCGCCCCAGGAGTCGAGCAGCAGCGAGCACCAGGAGCAAGACCAGTCCCACCAGATGAGGAACATGTACCTGCGGTACGCGGCGATGATCCTCACCGGGATGGTCGTGATGTACGCGGTGATGTTCGTCGGCTCCTGGGAGTGGGGCCACCTGCGGTGGAGCGAGAGCCGGGTGTTCATGGCCCTGACCATGGGCGGGGCCATGGGCCTGGTCATGCTCGGCTGGATGCTCAACATGTACAAGAACGCCAAGGCCAACCTCGCAGTCGTGGCCGCCAGCGCCCTGCTGCTCGCAGGCGGGATCTTCCTGGACCGCTCCCAGACCACGGTCCAGGACACGGCCTACATGAAGTCGATGATCCCGCACCACTCGCTGGCCATCACCCGGTCCGAGCGCGCCGAGATGGTCGACGTCCGAGTCTGCGAGCTGGCCGTCGAGATCAGCGAGGCACAGCGGCGGGAGATCGACGAGATGGACTGGCTGATCGACGACATCAACCGCAACGGCCCCGCCACGACGCCCGAGGAGGCCGAGGCGCGGCCGGTCCCGACCTTTGAGGTGACCGCAGCGCGCCAGTGCGGCACAGGCTGACGAGGCCCTGACCGGTGATCACCGGTCAGGGCCTCCCAGAGACCCTGGTAGACGGTCTTCGACCACGCGTGGGGCCAGCGCAATGGGACCAGCTCAGCGCCCGGCACGGCCGAGTCCACGACCGAGGCGTGGGCCGCCGCTGCATCCACGCCACCCTGCCGTCGTCATTCGGGATGTGGTTCATCTCGGGTCATCCTTCGCGCGAGATCCCCGCGTAGCTGGTCCAGTTGCCGCCGCCCAGTTGGCGCCACTTGTCCGCCGTCGCGGGGTGCAGCCCCAGCAGGTCGGCCAGGACCGCGGGTGGGACCTCACGGGCCAGTTCCAGCAGGGCGGTGTTGCGGGCGCGGCGGGCAGGCACCCCCATCGCAGTGAGCCGCCGGTGCAGGCCCTTGCTGGTGATGGGCTGGCCGGCGCGGCGGCCGGGAAACAGCCAGTCCTGGTCGTGGGCCACGGATTGTCCGAGGCCGGCGACGTGCGGGTCGCGGGACCGACCGGCGGCCAGGTCGGCCGCGATCCGGGCCAGGGACGGCGGGAGAGTGACCGCGTCGTTGCCGAGCCTGATCGTCGTCCGGGTGTCGGTGACGGTGATGTCGCTGCGGCGCAGCACGGTCAGACGGCTGACGGGCTGACCGTAGAGCAGCACCAAGCACCCGAGGAGCCGGTGCGCGGCGGGCAAGGTGTCGTCGTCCACAAGGTCACGTGCCAGCTGCCAGTGCTGCTGGGCGGGCAGGAACGTCGTCGGGCCCCACCGGCGGGAGTCGGTGAGCGTGGCCTCCCCGGTGAGGCCGTTGCGGGCGGCCCAACGCAGGAACACCGCCACGTCCGAGACGCTGCCCGGGTGCTCGAGCACCCACTGGTCCAGCACCGCCTGCGGAAGGGTGCCCAGATCCGCGTCGTGCACGCGTAGCCAGCGCAGGAAGCGCCAGATGATCCGCAGGGTGTTCGTGGCGGCTTGGTAGACACCGCTGGTCTCAGGGCCGCCACCGGCGGTGCGGCGGTGGACGCCGGGCAGCAGCCGGAACTGGGCGTAGCGGCGCAGCACCTTGGCGTCGTCGGGATCGGCGTCGGCCAGCAGCCTCGCCAGCGTCGATTCGAGCCGGGAGGCGTGCTCGTCCCGGAAGGGCAACGTGCCGCTGGCCACCAGCAGCTGGCGCAGGTGCCCGACCGCGTTCGCGCGACCCCGCAGCGTCCTGGCCCGCTCGTCCAGCGCCTGGTGGGTCAGCGGGACCTGGCCGCGGGCGATTGCGACCAGCAGGTCACGACTGGGACCGGCGCGCAGCCAGGTGATCACGGTGCGCGGAGACTCGACGTTCCCCAGGACCGCCACGAGGCCGGCCAGCCGCGGGTCGACGACGCCGTCCGGGCCGGCCAGGGTCCGGCTCAATACCGCCCGCAGCCGGCACCGCTCGCACCGTCGGCGGCCGTCAGGGACGCGAACCAGAGCGAAGACGGTCCCGTCGCAGGTCGGGCAGCGCTTCGAGGTGACGCCGCCGCACCGCGGGCATCTGTCATCGGCGTCGTCGTGGTGCTGGTGTGGTCGAGGATGACCGCAGGCCGAGCACAGCCGCTGTGGCATGCAGTAACAGGAGCCGCAGAGCCCCTCGGCGCCGAGCCGAGCGTGTACGCGTGCGGTCCGCCCGCACCGGTCGCAGGGCACCACCGGCCGGGGTGCCCTCGGGCCAGCGGGGCGGCGGCGCGCCGGTGTCGACGGCGGGGTGGCGCACGGGACGCACGGGTTGGGCTGACCGGCTGGGGTGCAGCTGGCGCACCGCACCGCGCCATGTTCCCGCCTCGGGCACAGCGCGGTGGGCGCCGTGCAGGTGGGGCAGCAGGCCCTGCGCGTCTGAGCGACGCAGCGTTCACACATCGGCTTGCCGTCGCTGGTACGGCCGCCACGGGGAGCGACCCGGCGGCAACGTGAGCACGCGGTCAACGTCATCCGGCGCGCGCAACGCCGGCACGCGCCGCCACCATTGCTACGCAGCCGGCGCACCATCGGCTTGGTCGAGCCGCACCACTCACACCGCGGCAGCGCCACCCGGACGCCACCGGCGACGAGCTCACGGATGAACGCCTGGGTCACCGCCTGACTGCGTGTGGTTCCCCAGGTCAGGAACTCGGGGTGCGCCGCCAGCTCCGCAGCGAGCACCTGTTGCCGGCGGGCGTGTGGGGCAACCGCGGCCACGGCTCGCGCCACCAGATGCGGGTCGGTCCGGGTGTCGACCGCCAGGACCACGGCGACGATCGCTACGACCGGGTCCATGGTGGCCGCAGCCGACGCCTGCTCGAGACGCGGTTGCGTAGGGGTCACTGCTCGGTGAGCCGTACCCGGGTCGGCCGCGCAGTGCGGTCGGGCGGGGCCGGGCCGTCGTCGCCGGTTCGCCCGGCAGCACGAACCCTGGTCTGCCGCTGGGTGGCGGTGACCTCGATCAGGTCGTTCGGGGTGCACCCGAGTGCGTCGCAGACCGCCGCCAGGACCTTGACGTTCAGCCGCTCCGGCGGCTGGGTGACCAACCGGTACACCTGAGTCGCCGACAGCCTCACCCCGCGCTCGGCCAGCAACGGCATCAGGTCCGTCGTGGCGAACATCCCGTGCGCGGCCATCAGCTGCCGCAGCTTCCACTCGATCCCGACCTGGCGAACCCTCATCACTCAGCTCCTTCCATTGACTTGGCCGGCGGTCAGCCGGTCCAGCGCGCTGCGCAGCGCCCGGTTCTTGAAGTCGCCGCTGACACCGGTGTACAGCGCGGTCGTGGACCCCCAGGCGTGCCCCACCTGCTGCTGGACGAACAACGGGTCGAACCCGTCCTCGACCAAGTGCGTCACGTAGGAGTGCCGCAGGCAGTGCGGGTGCAGCTCGGCGGGCAGACCGAGGGCGTCGCGGTACTCGGCGAACCGTCTGCTGACGTGGTCCACCCCGATCCGACCGCCGCGCTCGGTCGGCCACAACACCGACCCGGCCGCCGTCCCGTACAGGGGCCGGACCCGCTGCACGTACTCCTCGAGCACCTGCGGCAGCCACGGCATCACCGTCAGCACCGTTCGACGTCGCGGGGGACTGCCCTTGCTCGCCTTACCCCACCGCACCGCCACCAGCCCGTACGGTGACGTCCCGCTGAGTGGTGGAGTTGCTCGACACCGTGCGGGTCAGTGCGGTGATCATGCCGTGAGCAGTTGAGCGGTGTCGACCTCCTGGGTG